>JBDSOV010000131.1:0-5655 GCA_039914575.1 Sphingomicrobium sp. | reverse complement strand
GGGGCGTTGCTCGAGCTCGAGACGCTGACTGGCGACGAAATCAAGGCGATCATCAGCGGCGGCAAGATCGATCGCGCCGCCGACATTCCGGCGGTGTTGCCGACCGCGGGCTCGTCGATCCCCAAGTCGAAACGGCCCAAGCCCGGAATCGGCGGCCCTGCGGCGGCCGGCGCCTGATTGTGCGACTGGGCCTGGTGGTTGCAGCATCGGCGCTGATTCCGTCCGCGGCGTCGGCGCAGTCGATGAGTGCCGAAACCTTTTTCCAGAAAGCCCAGGCGCTCCAGCGCAAAGGCATGATGGCGATGTTTTCGAGCGACGTTAGGAAATTGATGAAGGAGGCCAAGGCAGCGGGTGAGACCGCCCGCGCGCAGCGACTGGCGACGCTCAAGGCGAAGGAGAAGCCGCGTTACTGCCCGCCGGCGGGATCGCAGCGGATGAGTTCGGACGAATTCATGCAGCGGCTCGGCGCGATGCCGCGGACCGAGCGCCTCAAGATCGACATGACCGAGGCGATGATCCGCATCCAGGTCGCCAAATTCCCCTGCGGCTGAGCCGCCGGCCCTAAAGAATTCCGATCGTGAAGATCGCCACGAAGAACAGGATCGCCGTGACGAAAGCGAAACTCAGAAGCAGCATGGTGCGCAGCACAGCGCTGATCCGCGACAGGCCATAAGCGCCCTTCAATTGCCGGTACATGTGGATCGGCGGAACGAAGAACAGCAGCGAGGCAAGGCTCGGTGCACCGATTGAGACCAGCAGTCCGGCGGAGATCGCCAACATCATCATGAACGACAGCGAGTAGGTCACGAACACGGTGTGATCGTAGAGGTGGTAGCGTCGATTGAACGGGAACAGCAGCCACAGGAACGGCACCGACAGCGGGATCAGCAACCAGCTGAATTTCGACGCCGCGTCCTGCACCTTGGCGACCGCCAGCTCGGGATTGGCCTGCGCCCGCTGGACCACAGCGCGCATCCAGCGCGGCGTATCGTCGTTCTTCGTCCCGTCAATTTGGATGATCTCGCCCCGCTGCATCCCCTCGAGCTGAGCGACCTCTTCCTTTTTCGCCGCGATCCGGCGGTCGATCGCGGCGACGTTCGCGCCCTTGGCCAGGCCCGCCATGCGCTCTGCCTCGAGCTTGGCAATGGCGGCCCGCTCCTCCGTTGCTGCAATGTCGAAATTAGCCTGCATCCCCTTGGCACCAGGCGCCATCGCGCCGCTGAAATTGAGCACCGCGAACATCAGGAATACGGTAAACAGGTACAGCGCGACCGGCGAAATGAAGCGCGCGCGCTGGCCGTCGACATAGCGGCGGGTCATTTCGCCGGGGCGCCACACCAGCAACGGCAGGGTGCGCCAGATCTTGCCCTCGAAATTGAACAGACCCTGGATCATGTCGTGGAGGAAGGTGGCGAGCGAGCGATGAACCCGCGACTTCTGCCCGCACGCCGCGCAAAAAGAGCCGGCGAGCCTTGCGCCGCAATTGAGGCAGACACCTTCGCCCGTCAGCCCGACTCCGCCGGCGCCAGGTTCGACCGCGCTGGCAATCAGCCCGCCCGTCACGATCTCGCCGACGCTTTCGACCTCGCTCATGCCATCCCCCACCCCCTGTACATAAACGCTTGCGGTGGCGCCGGTCGAGGGGGGATGCTAGCCAGCGGGGCAATGGCGCGGCGCATCGGACTTCTCGGCGGGAGCTTCAACCCGGCCCATCGCGGCCATCGCGCCACGAGCCTCGCCGCAATGGAGGCGCTTGGGCTCGACGAAATCTGGTGGCTTGTCTCGCCCGGCAATCCGCTCAAACCCAAAAGAGACATGGCGCCCTACCAAGCGCGGCTCAGCTTTGCCCGCAGGCTGGCGCGGCGAAGCCGTATCAAAGTCAGTGATTTTGAGGCCGAGGTCGGCACGATCTACACCGTCGACACCGTCGCGGCGCTGCTTGGCCACTGGCCGAGGCACAATTTCATCTGGCTGATGGGCGAGGATAGTGTGGCCCAATTTCACCAGTGGAGGGAGTGGCGTCGTCTAGCCGGCATGGTGCCGATTGCGGTGCTATCGCGCCCGGGGTATGATGGCCCTGCCCGCGCGGCCCGCGCGATGGGCTGGTTGAGGAGATTTGTCCGACCCTCGGCTACGGCACGCAGCTGGACTGAATGGAGTGCACCGGCGATCACCTTTCTTCGCCTGCCGCCCGATCCAACCTCCGCCACCCGGCTGCGCATGCTCGACCCTTTGTGGTATCGTCGTCCCTCCGGCCTCATCGCCGCCCCCAGTCCCACCCTGTCATAGGAAACCTCTTGGCCGACCCCCGTTCCACGTCCGATTCCGCCTCCGTTGCTGGCCGCGCTGCTGGCCCCGCTTCCGGCCCCGGGCCCGTCGATGTCGACGCACTCCACGCCCTCATCACCAAGTCGCTTGACGACGATCAGGCGGTCGAGATGATCTCGATTCCCCTGACCGGCAAATCGTCGATCGCCGATCATATGGTGATCGCCAGCGGGCGCTCGTCGCGGCAGGTCGCGTCGATGGCGTCAAAACTGGCCGAACGAATCAAGGCCGAATTCGGCAAGCCGGTGCGGATCGAAGGCCTGCCGACCGCCGACTGGGTGCTGATCGACGCCGACGATGTGATCGTCCATCTGTTCCGCCCAGAGGTCCGCAGCTTCTATAATCTGGAGCGGATGTGGGCGTTCGGCGACGAATCGCCGGCCGCCGCCGCCTCGCCCGGCGCCTGACCGCATGATTCGGCGCGCGGGCTGGCTTGCGCTCGCCGCCATCGCATTTTCTTGGCCGGCCCTTGCCGGGACGCAGGCACTTCCCGCGCCGTCCGCGGTTCAGCCGGTTTCGCTCAGCCAGAAGCTGGAGGCGATTGCCGCACTGCCCACCGGCCGGGTCGGGATCGCCGCGATCGACCTTGCTACCGGCCGCGAGGTCGCGGTGCGCGGAAGCGAAGCCTTCCCGATGGCGAGCGTGGTCAAGATCGCAGTCGCGGCGGCTTACCTTTCGGAAGTCGATGCCGGACATCGATCGCTGGCCAAGTCGATCACCCTCGACGAATCGATCCGCAGCGGCTCGGACGGGATCGGCAAGTTGATGCCGCATCCCGGGGTGACACTGTCGGCCGCCAATTTGATCGAGCTGATGCTGACGGTCAGCGACAATACAGCCACCGATATGCTGATCGCCGACCTCGGCGGCACCCGCGTGGTGCAAGGCTGGCTCGACCGCAACCGCGTCGTCGGGGTACGCATCGACCGCGAGATCGCCCGGCTGGTGCTCGACAATCTCGGGCTGCCAACGCTGCCGGGCAAGACCGCAGCACAAACCCTGTGGGCGAGCGATCCGCTGACCATCGAAGCTCGCGCTGTCGCGGTCGCATCGTTCGACGTCGACCCGCGTGACACCGCATCGCCGCTGGCAATCGCGCGCTTCCTTGCCCGCCTCGACAAAGGCGAAATGCTCAAGTCCGCCAGCCGCACCTTCCTGTTCGACGTCATGGCGCGGTGCCGCACCGGCGCTGACCGGATCCCGGCGGGCGTTCCGTCGGGGACGCTGGTGGCACACAAGACCGGCACGCTGGCGGGGATCAGCAACGACGTCGGAATTGTCACTTTGCCCGATAAAAGGAAGATGGCGATCGCGGTGTTCACCCGCGGAATCGCCGAGGGCCCGGCCCGCGCCAAGGTCATCGCCGACGCAACGCGCGTCCTGTTCAACGCTTTTTCGGCCCGCTGAGCCCATGTTGCTCCACCTCATTGCTCGCGGGAAGATCGGCCGATCGCCCGAGGCCGAGCTGGTCGAACGCTATTTGAAGCGGATTGCCTGGCCGACGCGGGTGACCGAATTGCCCGATCGCGGCGGCGCGTTGCCCGCAGCGCCGACGGCCAGCGTGACCATCCTGCTCGACGAGCGCGGGAGCTTGCTGTCGTCGACCGACTTCGCTCGCAAACTCGAAGGCTGGCGGGATGGCGGCAAGCGCGAGGCCCGCTTCCTGATCGGCGCTGCCGACGGCCATGACGAGGCGCTGCGCTGCGCGGCCGACCTGGTCCTGTCGTTCGGGCCCGCGACCTGGCCGCACATGCTGGCGCGGGCGATGCTCGCCGAACAATTGTTCCGCGCGACATCGATCCTTGCGAACCATCCCTATCATCGCGAAGGGTGAGCGGGATGAACCGTGCCCTGATCTGGACGATTTTGACGGCGCCGCTGCTGGTGGCCTCGTCGGGGCTTGCCAAGACGTCGCCCAAGACCGCGATTGCCAATGTTCGCGCCGAGGCCGTGCAGGCCGAAGCCGAGGCCCGACGTCTATCGACCGCCGCAGGGCAGGCGCGGGGCAAGGCGGCGAAATTGGCGGCAGAGCGTTTGGCCGCCGCCGCCGCCATCGCCGCCGCCGAAGCGCGGATCAGCGAGATGGACGTGAGTTTGGCAGCGCGCGACGCGTTGGTCCGCGCCAATGCAGCAAGATTGGCGGAGAAGCAGGCGCCGGTCGCGGCGCTGGTTGCGGGGCTGGTCAACCTTGGCCGTCGCCCGCCGCTGGTCAGCCTGGCCGATGATCGCGACCTGACCGACATGGTGCGGATGCGCGCCCTGCTTGATGTCGCGGTGCCGCGGATCCGCGCCAATAGTGCCGCGCTCGCCGCCGATCTGGCGGCCAGTCGCCAACTTGCCGACGATGCGCGCTACGCCCGGCAGCAGGTGGCGGCGGCACGCGCCACACTGGCCATGCGGCAGCAGGCGTTTGCCCAGCTCGAAGCCCGCTCGCTCGATCGCGCGGCGCGGCTCGATGCCGGGGCGCTCGGCGCCGACGACCGAGTGCTCATTGCCAGCGAGGGGGTGGCGTCGCTCGACAATCAATGGGAACGCGAGACGGCCGGACGCCGTCTGGCACGCGAACTGGCGTTGCTGCCAGGCGCGCCGCGCCGGCCGTTCGCCCCCGATTCGCCGCGATCGACTCCGCCATTCGGCTTCATCCTGCCGGTCGAAGCGCCGGTGATCGACGGGCTCGGCCAAGTCAGCGCCAGCGGGATCCGATCGCGCGGGACCACCTTCGCCACTCGCGCCGGAATGCCCGTGTTGGTTCCCGCCGACGGTATCTTGCTGTTCGCTGGCCCCTATCGCCGCCACGACGGAATCGCGATCATCGACCATGGCAAGGGCTGGATGAGCCTGCTGGTTGGAGTCCGCCCGACCGCCAACAAGGGCGCACGAGTCTCGCGCGGCGCCTTGCTTGGCCGGGCGCTGGGGCCAGTGACGCTCGAATTGTCGATCAAGGGGCGTCCGGCTTCGGCAGCCCTCATCGCCGGTCCATCTCAGTCACTGTCCATTAAGGCCAATGCGGGTTAAAGTCGGCCAACCCCATGCGAGGAATTGATTGATGACGCGTCTCGCCAAGTTGCTCCAGCCACTGATGGTCGTCGGAGCACTGACCATGATCCCGCTGACGACCAGCACGCTGGCCGCCGCCGATGCCAACACGATGAAGGAACTCGACACCTTCATGGACGTGTTCAACCAGGTGCGCGCCAATTATGTCGACAAGGTCGACGACCATGTGCTGGTCAAAGGCGCGATCGACGGCATGCTCGCGGCGCTCGACCCGCATAGCTCCTATATGGAGGGCTCGGACTACACTTCATTGAAGACCACCACCGACGG
>JBDSOV010000099.1:0-4294 GCA_039914575.1 Sphingomicrobium sp. | reverse complement strand
TGACCAACGGGCAGGTGGCATCGAGATAATCGAGCCCGCGCGCTTCGGCGGCGGCAGGCACGACCTTTGGCACGCCATGCGCGCTGAACACCACCGGGCGCCCGTCAGGTACCTCATCCAATTCGTCGACAAACACCGCGCCCATCCCGCGCAGCCGGTCGACGACGAATGCATTGTGGACGATCTCATGCCGGACATAGACTGGTGGTCCGTAGAGGAGGATGGCTTTCTCGACGATGGTGATCGCCCGGTCGACCCCGGCGCAGAAACCCCTCGGAGCGGCGATCAATATGTGAAGTGGTGGTAGCGTGTCGGCCATAGCGGGGGATGTAAGCGATTGCTTGCAGCCAGCCAAGGCGCTTCCTATGACAGCGCCAAATGAACTGCGGGCGGCCCACGTTGGTAAGGTCGGCCCCGTCAAAAAGGATGTGCGTCCCGTGAAACTCCGCTTGCTAACCCTTGTCTGCCTCGCTTTGGTATCGGCCTGCTCTAGGAAAGGCTCGGTCGAGGATGGCGGGATTTATATCACGCGCTCGACCTGCCCGCAGCTCGGCATTCCCGCCGGCACCGGCGACGTCACCTTGTTCGACCCGCAGGGCAGCACCGATAGCGCGGCGATCGACGTGGTCGCGACGATCACCAATTTGCGCGGGCAATGCGACGAGACCGGCGCCCAGATCAACTCGATCGCCAGCTTCGACGTGGTGGCGACGCGCCGTGACGCCAGGCAGCCGCGCCAGGTCGTGCTGCCATTCTATAATGTCGTGATGCAGGGCGGAAACCGGGTGGTCGCCAAAAAGCTCGGCGCCGTGTCTCTCAGTTTCGCTGCGGGCAGCTTGCGCGCGCAGACCTCGTCGCGGGTCACCGCACAGGTTGACCGCGCTGCCACCAGCCTGCCCGAAGACGTTCGCCGCGAGCTGACTCGCAGGCGCAAGTCCGGCGATGCCGATGCTGCGGTCGATCCCTTGTCGGACCCCAAGATCCGCGACGCGGTCGCCCGCGCCACCTTCGAGCATTTGGTCGGCTTCCAGCTCTCCCAGGACCAATTGCGCTACAACGCCACCCGCTAGGCGATCTGCCGCGAATCAATTGACTTGGGTTCCCGCCAAGGCCAAGGCCGTGGCTTGTCCTGGGCTCCGGCCCAAGGGACGCGCGGGAGAGTATGGCGGCTTGCCGGTTGTCATCGCCGAAGGAGCAACCGCCCCCGGAATCTCTCAGGCAAACGGGACCGCGCGCGCCTGGACAGTCTGGAAAGTGTCCGCTGTCGCCGACAGGCCAAGGCGGGCCGCCGAAGGGGTAACCCACCGTCGCTGCAAGGCTATGGCGGGGAAAGCTCTCAGGTCTCAGTGACAGAAGGGGGTTTGGACAAGGGGAGGCTCGACGCGAGCAGCCCCGCATCCGAGCCTTGATTTGGAGCGAGACCGATGGCCGAAACCGAACCTGCCGACATCCAGTGCCTCGCGCTCGACGGCTGGCACCGCGCCCGCGGCGCCCGCATGGTCCCGTTCGCGGGCTATTCGATGCCGGTCCAGTATGACGGCGTCATCGCCGAGCATCTGTGGACCCGCGAGCAAGCCGGCCTGTTCGACGTCAGCCACATGGGCCAGCTGACCTTCCACGGCACCAACGTCGATCGCGCTCTCGAGTCACTTCTTCCGGGAGAGCTCCAGCTGCTCAAGGACGGCCGCCTGCGCTATTCGATGCTGCTCGACGAGGATGGCGGGATTGTCGACGATCTCATGGCGACCCGCCGCGGCGACCATTTCTACGTTGTCGTTAACGGTGCGACCAAGGTCGGCGACATTCAGGAGTTCGAACGCCGCCTGCCGCGCGGGATCGTCCTCGATCACTGGAAGGAGCAGGCCCTGCTCGCGCTCCAGGGCCCGCGCGCCGCCGAGGTGCTTGAGGCATTGGCACCCGGGGTCAGCGACCTCGCCTTCATGCAAGGCGCAATGTTCAACATCGACGGCGCCGCCGCGTGGATCAGCCGCTCGGGCTATACCGGCGAGGACGGGTTCGAAATCTCGGTCGCCGCCATCTCCGCCGCAACTGTCGCCGACGCACTTTCCGCGCATGATGCGGTCAGGCCGATCGGTCTCGGCGCACGCGATTCGCTCAGGCTCGAGGCGGGGCTCCCGCTTTACGGCCACGACCTCGACCGCCAGACGACCCCGGTAATGGCCGACCTCATCTTCGCGATCGGCAAGCGTCGCCGCGCCGAAGGCGGCTTCCCCGGCGCGTCGCGGCTCGTCGGCGAGATCGACCAGGGCCCGGTCCAGCGCCGCGTCGGCTTGGCTGTCGATGGCCGCCAGCCGGTTCGCGAAGGCGCGCTGATCCTCGATGATGAAGGCAGCGAGATTGGCCGAATCACCAGCGGCACCTTCTCGCCCTCGCTCCAGCGACCGATCGCAATGGGCTATGTCGCCACTGCTTTGGCCGCGCCGGGCACCGCGCTCAGGCTCGAGCAGCGCGGCAAGATTTTCGATGGCGTCGTCACCGCCATGCCGTTCGTCCCCCACCAATATCACCGCAAGCCAGCAGGAGCCTGAGCGATGACTGTCTATTTCACCGGCGAGCATGAATGGATCAAGGTTGAGGGCGACACCGCCACGATCGGCATTTCCGACCACGCCCAGAATGCATTGGGCGACATCGTGTTCGCCGAAGTGCCCGACCAGGGCCGATCGCTCAATAAGGGCGACGAGGCGGCGGTGGTCGAATCGGTCAAGGCCGCAAGCGACGTCTATGCCCCGATCGCGGGCGAGGTCATCGAGGGCAACCCGGCGCTGGTCGACGACCCCGCGCTGATCAACCGCGATCCCGAGGGAGAAGGCTGGTTTTTCAAAATGACGGTAGCAGATGCGAGCGAATTGGACGGGTTGATGGACGAAACAGCCTATCGTGACTGGGTGAAAACGCTCTGAGCGACGTCATCGCCTCCACCTCCCAATGGGATGCGGCCGATTATGCGCGGTTCGGTGGGTTCGTGCCGGCGCTGGGCGAGGCGGCGCTCGACCTGCTCGATCCGCAGCCGGGCGAGCATATCCTCGACGTCGGTTGCGGCGACGGCTCGCTGACCGAAAAGATCGCGCTGCACGGTGCGACCGTCGTGGGGATCGACAACAGCCTGTCGATGGTCGGCGCGGCGCGATCACGCGGGCTCGATGTTCGCCTGATGGACGCCGCCGATTTGAAATTCGCCGAGGCGTTCGACGCGGCATTCTCCAACGCGACGCTCCACTGGGTGCTCGACAAGGAACGCGCCGCGCGCGCGATCTGGTTCGCGCTTAAGTTTCAAGGTCGGTTCGCGGGGGAATTCGGCGGGTCGGGCAATCTCGCGCGGCTGCGCGAGGCACTCGATAACGAGCTGGTCATTCGCGGCTACGTTCCCCCGCTCGAGGCCGCCAATTGGTATCCGAGCGTCGATGAATTCGCCGAGGTTTATGAAAATGCCGGATTCACCGCGATCGACGCCCGCCTGATCGAGCGCCCGACCGAGCTTGAGCATGGTGTCGCGGGCTGGGTCACCGTGTTCCGCGCCGGCTGGATGGACCGCGCTGGCGCGCCCGAGGATGAGCATCCCGCCATTGCCGCCGCGGTCGCCGCCAATCTCGATACCAACATCGCCGACTATGTCCGCCTCCGCTTCATGATGAGGAAGCCGAAATAATGCGTTATTTGCCCCTGAGCGACACCGACCGCTCGGCCATGCTGACCACCATCGGGGCCGTCTCGATCGACGATCTGTTCGTTGACGTGCCGGAGGAAGCGCGGCTCGACGGCCCGATCCATGGCCTTGCGATGCACGCGTCCGAATTGGACGTCGAACGCCAGCTCGGTGCGATGGCGCGCAAGAATATTGTCGCCGGCGACGTGCCCTTCTTCCTCGGCTGCGGTGCTTATCGGCATCACGTTCCGGCAAGCGTCGACCACCTGATCCCGCGCGGCGAATTCCTCACCGCTTACACCCCCTACCAGCCCGAAATTGCACAGGGCACGCTGCAGGTGTTGTTCGAATTCCAGACCCAGGTGGCGCGGTTGCTTGGTTGCGAAGTCGCCAATGCCTCGATGTACGACGGTTCGACCGCTTGTTGGGAAGCGATCGGCATGGCGCGCCGGATCACGCGGCGTGGCAAGGCAATCCTGTCCGACGGGCTGCACCCGCACTATGTCTCGGTGGCCAGGACGATGGCCCGCTTCACCGGCGACACGCTTGTTACCGCCACGCCAGCCCTCGACGCCGCGACCGATGTTGATCGGCTGATCGCTGCTATCGACAAGGATACCAGCTGCG
>JBDSOV010000014.1:0-5866 GCA_039914575.1 Sphingomicrobium sp. | reverse complement strand
GGCGGTGGCGAGGCTCCGAACCAGGCTGATCGCTTCTTCGACGCCGTAATTCCGGTTGGAATCGACCTTGCCGGCGGATGCCTTCAATTTCTTGGTTTCCTTGGCCATGGTCTTAACCCTCCACTACTTGGAGGCCCATCGCGCGAGCGGAGCCTTCGATGATTTTGGTGGCGGCCTCGAGGTCATTGGCATTGAGGTCGGCCATCTTGGCAGTCGCGATTTCGGCGACCTGCGAACGCTTGATCGTGCCCGCCGAAACCTTGCCCGGCTCGGCCGATCCCGACTTCAATTTGGCGGCCTTCTTCAACAGGAAGCTGGCGGGCGGGGTCTTGGTGGTGAACGAAAAGCTGCGATCGGCAAACACCGTGATCACGGTCGGAATGGGCATGCCCTTTTCCATTTCCTGGGTCGACGCGTTGAACGCCTTGCAGAATTCCATGATGTTGACGCCGCGCTGACCCAGCGCCGGCCCGATCGGGGGCGACGGGTTGGCGGCGCCGGCGGGCACCTGCAGCTTAATATATCCGGTAATCTTTTTAGCCATGTCTCTCACTCTGTTGTGGGACGCCGACGCAATTGCGCGAAGCCCTGCTCAAGTTTAGCGGTCCAAGCGGCAGCACGCTGCCTCCCGCAATGGTTTCCATTAGCGATGCCAAGTGGAAGCGGCGGCCCCTAACGGATTGAACCCGAAAAAGGAAGGGGCGCGCGCAATGGGGGTGAACCACAAGCTTGTCTAGGCGTCGCGCGCCTTGCCCAGCGCCGCGGCCATGGCGTCACGCAACGCGGCGCTGGTGAACGGCTTGCGCAGGATCGGGCAGTCGATGCCGTATTTGGCGAGCGCCTCGCTGTCCCAGTAACCGGTGATCAGCAGGCATGGCAGGCCAGGGTGAATTTCGCGCGCCTTGGCGATCAGCTCGGCGCCGTTCAATCCCGGCATGGCGAAATCGACCAACACCATATCGGGCTTGCGATTGGACAAAGCGGCGAGCGCGGTGCGGCCATCGGCGACCGATTCGACGCGGTGGCCATCGGCCTCGACCATCTGGACGATGGTTTCGCGGACGTCGGCATTGTCGTCGACAATCAGCAGTTTGAGCTTGTCCGGCAGGTCGCTGCCATGACCCGCGACCGAGGCGGTGGTGGCGGTAGCTGCCGCCGCTGCTGCCGCGGGCAAGACCAACTGCACGACGGTGCCGCGCCCGAGGTCGCTGTCGATCACCAGCCGCCCGCCCGATTGCTTGACCACTTCGGCCACCTGCGCGAGCCCGAGCCCGGTGCCAGCACCTTGCTCCTTGGTGGTGAAGAACGGCTCCTGCGCGCGGCGAGCGGTTTCGGCGTCCATCCCCGCGCCCTTGTCGGCAACCGCGATGACGACGCTTGGCCGGCCACCCTCCATGATCGGCGCGGCGCGGACCTGGACGGTTCCGCCGTCGGGCATCGCGTCGCGGGCGTTGAGGATCAGGTTGAGGATCGCCAGCTCGAGCTGGACCTTGTCGGTTGCAACCGGTGGTGTGCCGGGGGCGGTCGAGCAATCGAGCTCGTGACAGACCTCGAGCGACTGGCCGGCAAGTTCGCACACATCCTCAAGCACCTCGGCGACGTCGACCACCATGATCGCGAGCTTCTGGCGGCGGCTGAAAGCCAGCAATTGCGAGGTCAAGGCGGCGGCGCGCTCGGCGCTTTCGAATGCGCCCTTGGCAAAGCGTTTCTCGCGCGCGTCGAGATTGTCGGAGCGCATCAGCCGGTCGAGCGCGCCGACGATCGGGGTCAGCAGGTTGTTGAAATCATGCGCCATGCCGCCGGTCAACTGACCGAGGGCTTCGAGTTTCTGCGCTTCCTGAATACGGCGGGTGATCGCCCGGGTGGTGTCGATCTGACGCTTGGCGACGAGATAGAGCAAGGCGGCGAGGGCCAGACTGAGCAGGGTAGCGGCGCCGATCGAAATCCAGAAGGCGAGCGCCGGATTGTCGATCCGTTGCGCCTTTAACGCGACATGCGCGCTCCACTCACTGATCTCCGAGCGGGCGAAGGCGGTATAGCTCACGGTCCCCTCGAGCGTGGTGTTGCGATAAAAACCGGTGCGTGCGGGATCTCCCAGCGAGCGGCGCAACGTGATTGAGGCGGGCGTGCCGAAGCGTTCGCCATCGTCGATCGAGCGAGCGACGAATTGGCCGCGTTCGTCGATCAACGCCGCGACCTCATAATCGCCATAGGCGTGCGGCATCAGGCGGACGAAGGGTGCGTTCGTCACAGCAACGTGGAGGGTGCGCGTACCGCCATCGGCGGCAGCGAGCCCGCGGCTGATCAGGATACAGCGGCAAGCGCCTTCGCGGCGCAGCGCAAGCCGAACCTCACCGGGCGCGAGGAACGGGCCGGTGGCCGACGCCTGCCCGAGGTCGAACAATCGGGCGCGCAGGCGATTGTCGTCGAGTGCGACTTCGACCCATCCGGGGTTATTGCGTCGAAACTGGGTCGCGCGGGTCGTCGCGAGGCCGATATCGGCGGCAGCAATCGCGCCGGTCGACGCCAGCGCCTGGCTGATACCAAGCGCCTCCCGAAGCAACCCGTCGGCGCTGGCGGCAAGCAATTGCGCATCGGCATGGGCGTTGCGCTCGATCGCGCGCTCGCGGTTCTGCGCCTGAAACGCGAAATAGAAGGAAACGAACAGGAACAGCGGAAGCGCGGCGATCAGCGCGAGGAACAGCACTGAACTCCGGTCGCGGTACATGGAAGCGCTTACCCCTTTGGGATGATTGCTAGATTGCGGCGACAGGCGGCGCAAGACGTTGGACAAGCAATGCGTCCTTCGATGCAACTTGATTGGCGGAGTCTCGTTGAGGCGAGATGCTCATACCATCCAACGATTGCCGCCACCCCCTGGCCGAGCACTTCGCTGCCTTTATCGAGGAGATCGATTTCCCTTGCGTGGGAGCGAAGGCGGCGCTCAACCGCGACGGGATCCAGTTCGTCGTGGCGCGCGATTTCGGATCGGCGTGGGACGATCTGCGGATCCTGCCCGGGCTGTTCGATATCGCCCGACGCTATCGCGCCGACCCGGTCCCGTTCCAGTCGCTGGTGGTTCTGTTCGAGAGCGGCGCGCCGGCCAGCGAGGAAGCGTTCGAGACCCAATTGTGGGCGCGGCTGCAGTCGCTGACCGACAAGGACGAGTGGCTTGGGCAGCGCGCGGACCCGAGGGTCGCCCACGACCCCGACGACCCCCATTTCGCGATGAGCTTCGGTGGCGAGGCGTTTTTTGTGGTCGGGCTGCATCCGAAGTCGAGCCGCCCGGCGCGGCGGTTCGAAGCGCCGGCGATGGTGTTCAACCTCCACGACCAGTTCGAGCAGCTGCGCGCGGCGGGGCGCTACGACCGATTGCGCGGCACCATCCTCGACCGCGATTTGAAGCTCGCCGGATCGCTTAACCCGATGCTCGATGCGCACGGCACCAAGAGCGCGGCGCGGCAATATAGCGGTCGCGCGGTGGGCGACGGCTGGGAGTGCCCGTTCAGCGGACGGGGAGAGTCCCAGGATGCGGCATGAAATTGCGCCTCGTAGCGGGGTGGCGTTCACCATCAATGCCGGCCAACGGCTGGCAGTGATCGATCCGCAAGGCGGGCAGGTGGCCGATTTGCTGGCCTTTAACCGCAGCGATGTCGGCGAAGTGCTGAGCGCCGGGCGGACGATCGACTATGCAAGCAGGATCTATCTCACCACGGGCGACCCGCTCTATTCCAACCGCTCGAACGTAATGCTCGACATCGTCGAGGATGACGTCGGGCGGCACGATTTCCTGCTGACACCGTGCAGCAAAGCGATGTTTCGCATCCTTTACGGCGACACCGATCCGCATCGCGGCTGCTTCGGCAATCTGGCAGCGGCGCTGGCGCCCTATGGCGTGACCGAGGACATGATCCCGACCGCGTTCAACTGCTTCATGAACGTGCCGGTCGACGGCGAGACCGGCGAAATCAAAGTATTGTCGCCGCTCAGCAAGGCGGGCGAGCGGATCACCTTCGAGGCGAAAATGGACCTCGTCATCGGGCTCACCGCTTGCTCGGCGCTGCAGTCCAATGGCGGCTCGTTCAAACCGATTGCGTGGGAGGTCGCTTGAACTCGATCGCGCTGTCGCCGCCGCTTGGCGTGCCGGTCATTGCCCCGCCGTGGGCGCGATGGCGGGTCGGGTTATTCTATTGGTGGCGGCATGGGCGCCGGCCCGACCTTGTTGCACCGCAGCGCTTCACCGAATGGGTCCAGTGGCGCAAATTGAACGACCGGCGGCATGGCCTCTCGATGCTGACCGACAAGGCCCACGCCAAGCAGGTAGCCGAGGCGCGGATCGGGGGAGAGCATGTCATCCCGACGCTATGGCTGGGCGAGGTTTTGCCCGCAGTCGCGCCGTGGGCGATGCCGTTCATCGTCAAGGCAAATCACGGATGCGGGCAGTTTATCGTTGTCCGCACCAATGCCGATTATGCCCGCGCTCGAGCTGTCGCGCCGCTGTGGCTGGCGAGGAATTATGGCGGCCTGCTCGACGAGTGGCATTATCGAGCAGCGCGGCGATTGCTGCTGGTAGAGCCGTACATCGGCGGTGTCGCGCTGCCGCATGATTACAAAGTCTATGTGTTTGGCGGGCGGGCCGAGGTGGTCCAGCTCCATGTCGGGCGCGGGCAGCGTCATCGCTGGAGCCAGTTCGACCGCGACTGGACGCCTTTGTCGGATGATCCGATCGAGGCGGAGGCACCGGCCCAGCTCGCCGACTTGCTCGCCGCAGCCGAGGCAATGGCCGGACAGGAGGATTTCCTGCGGGTCGATTTCTATTGCGAGGGCGGGCGCCTGCTGTTCGGCGAATATTGCCTGTATCCCGGATCGGGGCTCGACCCGTTCCGGCCTGTTTCGCTCGACCTAATGCTCGGCGCGCGATGGTGTGCGGCGCACTCAGCTTGACCGGCTGAGCATTTCGCCCATCAACTTGTGGACCAGATTGACGGCTTTCAGGGGGCGGATCATCACCTTGAACGACGCAATGCGCTGGCCGTCGTCGGTGAGCTGGATGATATCGACGCCATTGATCGTCACGCCATCGATTTGGGTTTTAAACTCGAGCACTGCGCCGGTCGCATTCGCCCATTCGCCAATGTAACGAAAGTCGGGGCCGCCGAGCACGCTCGCGGCGGCGTGGAGATAGGCCTCGGTGATGGCTCGCCCGCGCTGGGTAGTGTGGACCACCGGGCTGTCGAACGTCGCGTCGGGATCGAGCAAGGCGTGGAGCGCGGCGCGGTCAGGTGCGCGGATGTAGGCGTGCCAGGCGTCAATTCCAATCATTGACCGATGCGCCGTTATTTAACGCGTTCGACTTGCTCGAATTCGAGTTCGACGGGGGTCGCACGGCCGAAGATCGAGACGCTGACCTTGACACGGCTGCGGTCGAAGTCGAGTTCCTCGACCAGGCCGTTGAAGCTGGCGAACGGGCCGTCGAGCACCTTCACATTGTCGCCGATCTCATAATCGACCTTGATCTTCTGCTTGGGCGCGGCGGAGGCGGCTTCCTCGCGGGTCGACAGGATCCGCGCGGCCTCGGCCTCGCTGATCGCCTGCGGCTTGCCGTTGGGGCCGAGGAAGCCGGTCACCTTGGGGGTGTTTTTGACAAGGTGATAGACGTCGTCGTTGAGCGCCAGCTTGGCGAGCACATAGCCGGGGAAGAATTTGCGATCCGACGTGACCTTCTTGCCGCGACGGATTTCGGTGATCTTCTCGGTCGGGACTTCGACCGATTCGACCAATTGGGTCAGGCCCATGCGCTTCGCGTCGGCGAGGATCTGGTCCTTCACCTTGTTTTCGAAGCCGGAATAAGCGTGGATGATGTACC
>JBDSOV010000009.1:0-5984 GCA_039914575.1 Sphingomicrobium sp. | reverse complement strand
CCTTGCCGGTCGGCAGCGTGATTTCGCTGCACAGGTTGGAGGTGGTGACCTTGAGCCCGAGGTCGCGGTGATGCTTGGGCATCGAGCGGTTCACCTGGTCGATGAAGATGATGTACGGCTCGCCGGTGGCGAGGCGGGTCTCGACCAGTTTCTGGAACAGGCTGCGTGCATCGACTTGCCCGCGCACGGTGCCGTCCTTGGGCGACTTCAAATCGAATTCGGCGCCGGCGCGCACCGCCTCCATGAATTCGTCGGTGATCAGCACGCCATGGTGCAGGTTCAAGGCCTTGCGGTTGAAGTCGCCCGACGGTTTGCGGATTTCGAGGAACTCCTCGATCTCGGGATGCGAGACGTCGAGATAGACCGCCGCCGAGCCGCGCCGCAGCGAGCCCTGCGAAATTGCGAGGGTCAGGCTGTCCATGACGCGGACGAACGGGATGATGCCGCTGGTCTTGCCATTGAGGCCGACCGGCTCGCCGATGCCGCGCACCGCGCCCCAATAAGTGCCGATGCCGCCGCCCTTCGACGCCAGCCAGACATTCTCGTTCCAGGTGTTGACGATCCCGTCGAGGCTGTCGCTGACGCTGTTCAAGTAGCAGCTGATCGGCAAACCGCGGCCGGTGCCGCCGTTCGACAGCACCGGGGTCGCCGGCATGAACCAAAGCTTGGAAATATAGTCGTAGATTCGCTGCGCATGAGCGGCGTCGTCAGCATAGGCCGAGGCGACGCGGGCGAACAGATCCTGGTAATTTTCGCCGGGCAGCAAATAGCGGTCGCGCAAAGTGTCCTTGCCGAATTCGGTGAGCAGGGCATCGCGCGATTCGTCGGTCACCACGGCATAGGCCTTGACGTCGATCGTCTTGCTCGTGCGTGTCGGCCCCGTGCCTGCGACGTCGTCGTTGGTGACTTTGCTGTCGCTCAGAAAATCCATGTCCTCACCCCGTACGCTTGGCGACTCTTGGGCCGCCTGTTCGCTAAATGTTCGACTCGGTGCCATAGGCCCGAACCTACCCCATATTCGCGTGCCGTTGGGGGTTATTATCGCGCCGTCCCCGATATCCACAGGGCGCGCGACGGCCACTGCCGAAGATAGTCATCTTCAGCCCCAACCACAATAGATTGAGAGTAGCCCCCACCGGAACACCGCATATAGTGTCCAAAGCGAATCCGAACGCAAGGGATTTAATCGTCTTCGGGTAAAAAAATTGATGGTCCCAGAGAGCGATGTGGCGAATGCGCCACGCCGCCGATCAAGGGCCGCGCAAAATAGTTTAGCTTGCAACCGGCGCGCGCTTCAGTCATTTAGCCTGGGCGGGCCGGGCCCCTCTGGCGACAGCTGATCAGCCTTCGCGATGTCGGACCGCATCGGAGTTTCCGATGCGATTCGAGTGGCCCCTCCGCCCTCAAACCAGCATTGGCGCCCCGATCGAAAGCAACGCTTTTGAAGAGGAATGACCATGTCTGACCGACTGTATCGACTGATGCTCGCGCACCAGCGGATCGACGAGCTGCTGCGCCGCGAACAGCGCCGCCGCGGCGTTTCCCCGTTCGTGCTGATCCGGCTCAAGAAGCTCAAGCTCCGCGCCAAGGATTTGATTCAGCGGCTAGTGCGATCCCGGCAGCATAGCTGACTGGGCGGCGCGGGTCCGGCCTGCCCCCGCCGGTCCCGCGCCCACCCCCCCGCCTCGCACGCTTGCTATTTCGGAGAGTTTTCATGGAATTCCTGTTCGCCGACTGGCTCGGCACCCCGGCCTGGTTCTGGCTGACCTTTCTCGGCCTGGTCGCGGCGTTGACCGCGTTCGATCTCGGCGTCCTCCACAAAGAGGATCGCGAGATGGGCATCGGCGAAAGCCTCAAGCTCAGCGCCTTCTACATCACGATCGCACTCGCCTTCGGGGCGTGGATCTGGGTCGAGCGCGGTGCCGATCTAGGGATGAAATATTATACTGGATTTTTCATCGAGAAGGCGCTGTCGATCGACAATGTGTTCGTCATCAGCCTAATTTTCACCTATTTTGCGATTCCTCCGAAATATCAATATCGCGCTCTGGTGTGGGGGATCATCGCGGTGATCGTCCTGCGCGGGGCGATGATCGCGGCCGGCGCGGCGCTGGTCGCCGAGGCTTATTGGGTGCTGTACATCTTCGCCGCCTTCCTGATCGCGACCGGGATCAAGATGTTCTTCGCCGGCGACAAGCCGATGGACGTCGGCAACAATCCCGTCGTGCGGTGGATTTCATCGCATATGCGGGTGACGAACGAGCTTCACGCGCAGCATTTCTTCGTCCGTGTGCCCGACGAGAAGACCGGGCGGGTGGTGCGCGCGGCAACACCGTTGTTCCTCGCGCTGGTGGTGATCAACCTCGCCGATCTGGTGTTCGCGGTCGACAGCGTGCCGGCGATCTTCGCTATCACCACCGACACGTTCATCGTTTACACCTCCAACATCATGGCCATTCTTGGCCTGCGCGCGCTCTATTTCGCGCTGTCGGCGATGGTCCACCGCTTCCACTATCTCAAATATGCGCTGGCCGCCGTGCTAGTGTTCATCGGCGCCAAAATCTTCGTTGCCGACTTCGTGCTTGGCGGCGACAAATTCCCGCCGTTGCTCAGCCTCGGCGTGACCGCCGCGCTGATCGCGTCGGGGATCATTTATTCGCTGTGGAAGACCCACGGTGAGTCCGAACCCGACTGGCCGCGATAGTCGAGCGGGTGTTACCCGGCGGCGGGCGTTGCGGCCGCCGGGGTGCAGTCGCCAATGCGCTTGCCCTTGATTCGCTGGGTCATGATGTAATCGCCGTCGGCTTTGAAATAGGAGCCGACCGCAGTGACGACCTCGAATGTGTCGGCATCATATTTGCCGTCGATCGTCGGCATCACCATGCCGCGGCCGGGGCGGGTGCAATTGTAAGCGAGGTTGACCCGGCCGTTGCGGGCGTAAGCGGTGGTCGTCGAGCATTTATCGCCCGCCTCGACGAACAACGCCGGGTCGGGCTTGGGGCCGGGCGCGGCGCAGACTTTGGCGACGATCGTCGCTCCGGACTTGTGGATCGTTGCCGGGGTCGAATTGTCGGCGCTCTTGAGGCTCTCGGTCAAGGTGCTGACTTCCCACTCGCCGGCCGGGAAGGTCGCAGGCGGCGCCTTGTCCTCGGCGACCGGCGCGGGCGCCTCGCTGCAGCCGGCCAGCGCGAGCAACGCTGCGAGCATCATGTGGCGATAGGTCATTCGTCGTCCCCCCAAAAGCAGTTGATCAGCCCGGTTGCTTAATGTCGCACTCCCCAAGGCGGCGCGAATCGACCTTCATTTTCATCGACATATTGCCCGTCGGCTGGCCCGCGACGGCACCTTGCGGGACGGTCGTCTTATTGTCGATTGTCAGGCTGTAGGCATCACTCGAATAGGTCCCTGCCACGGTCATTTCCTGGACCATACCATTAGTTTCGCAGCGCATTTTCCCGTTCATCTTGCCATTTCCCATGGTGTAGCGATCATAACGGCAGCTGGCCGGAACCGCGCCGATCATCCGCTCGGGATTATCGACCTGGTCGGCGGTCAGGCACGCCTCGACGGTGCGCGGCTGGCCGAGCGTTTCCTGCATCTTCTGCTGCATCTCGGGCGGCATGCCGGGGCTGTTCATTTCGAGGATCGCCACGGTCGACGACCATTTGCCCGGGCGCACCATGGTTCGCGTCGCGCCGCTGTCCTTCATCGCCTTGGCGACCTCGGCCGGGGTGGCGTTGGTGAGGTCGACCTCGGGTCCCGTGTCGCAGGCGGCGAGGCCGAGGACGGCCGTAGCCAAAAGGACAAGAGGAACGAGGCGCATCATAATCTCCGAATTGGTCGAAGCCACCATAAGGGCATGGGCGATGGGCGCAATCTCCTCAGCGGGACGGGCAGCGGTTGGTGCCGGGGCCGCGGACGGCGCGGCCGGGGCGGGCGTTGGTCATCTCGCCGTCGAGCAGCACGGGCTGACCGTTGACGAGGACGTGGCGCATCCCGACCGCATACTGCTGCGGTTTGTCGAAGGTCGCCCTGTCGGCGATCGTCGCGGAGTCGAACATCGCGACATCGGCCATCATCCCGGGGCGGAGCAAGCCGCGATCTTTGATCCCGAGATTGGACGCAGGATAGCTGGTCAGGCGGCGGATCGCGTCGGGCAACGAGGTACGCCGCTCGTCGCGGACATATTTGCCGAGCAGCCGAGCGACATTGCCGTAGGCGCGCGGATGGGTCGAGGATTTGAGGAACACGCCGGTTGGCGATTGCGCCTCCGCATCGCTGCCGAACGACATCCACGGCAGCGCCACCTGCCGTGCGACATTGGCCTCGTCCATCAGAAAGTAAGCGGTGCCGACCCGGCTGCCATCCTCGATCACCAGGTCGATCGCGGTGTCCTCTGGCGACGTGCCGCGCACCTTCGCAACTTCGGCCAATGTCTTGCCGGTGAGCGGCTTCAGCTTGTCATTCTTGAACCCGATGAGGATCAATTTGTCGGCGCTTCCCGCCTGATAATAGAGATTGTCCCAGCCGACCGGCTTGGCGCGCATCTCGACCAGCACGCGGGCGCGAATAACCGGATCCTGAAGGCGCTTCTTCCATTCCTCGTATCCGCCGGCCTGGACCCACGGCGGCATCGCCGCGTCGAGCCCGGTGGCGCCAGCGACATACGTGTACATGTTGCTGGTAATCCTGAGCCCCGCGGCGCGCGCGACCTCGACCCGCGCGATGACCGCGTCGAGCTTGTTCCAATTGCCTTTGCCTGCTTGTTTCAAATGATAGATTTCGGCCGGGCCGCCCGAGGCGCGGGCGATGGCGATGAGTTCGTCGACCGCCTCGAGCAGCAAGTCGCTCTCGTTGCGCATATGGCTGATGTACATCCCTCCGCACTGTGCCGACGCGGTGGCGAGCGCGATCAGCTCGGGCGTCTCGGCGTAGAAAGCCGGAGCGTAGATCAACGAGCTGCCGACCCCCATTGCCCCCTCGTTCATCGCGAGGCGGACGTTGTTCTGCATCGCGGCGAGCTGGGCCGGGGTCGGATCGACGTCGCCTTCGCCCAAGGTGTGGACGCGGACGGTGGTGGCGCCGACGAAGCTGGCGATGTTGGGCCCGATCCCGCGCTTCTCCATCTTGGTCAGATATTGGCCGAGCGTGCGCCAGTCGACGGGATATTTTATGTCGCCCTGGCGCTCGGTCTCGAGCTTGACCATGGCCTCGTTGTAGGGGCCCATCGACCAGCCCTCGCCCATCACCTCGAGCGTCACGCCCTGGCGAATGTCGCTTTCCCCGGCGCCATCCTCGATCAGGCTTTCGGTCGCCCAGCTGAGCATGTTGATGAAGCCTGGGCTGACGGTCAGCCCGGTGGCATTGATAGTGCGCGGCGCGGTGCCGGCCAGGCGCGGCGCGACTGCAACGATGCGGTCGCCGGTGATCGCGACATCGCCGACGAATGGCGCGCCGCCGCTGCCGTCGACGATGGTGCCGCCGCGAATGAGGAGGTCATAGCCGGGGGCGGGCGGAACGGTGGCGCAGGACGCGAGCAGCAGCGCCAACGGGGTGAAAAACGCGCGGGTCATGCTGCGCCGCCAGCGATATTGAACGCGGCAAACTTGTGGCCGTCGGGATCGCGGAAGTAAGCGAAATAATAGCCGAGGGCCGGATCGCCGCGATAGCCGGGCGCGCCTTCGTCGCTCCCGCCAAGCTCGATCGCCCTGGCGTGGAACGCGTCGACCTTGTCCTTGGTATCGAACGGAATCGCGATCATGTTGCCGTTGCCGCAGTCAGCGACGGACTTGTCATAGGGGCTGGTGACGACGATGCCCGGTCTGCCCATTGACGTGCCCCACATGGTGAAGCCGCCGTCTTCGTCGGGAAACTGCATCAAGCGATTGGCGTCGATGGTTCCGAGCAAGGCGTCGAAATAGGCCCGGGCGCGGGGCAGATCATTGCTGCCGAGGGTGACATAACCGATCATAAAGCGGACTCCT
>JBDSOV010000177.1:0-8189 GCA_039914575.1 Sphingomicrobium sp. | reverse complement strand
GTCAAAAGCGACGTAGATGCTTGGCTCGACGGCTTCATGCCATATGCGTTGAAAGCGGGTGCGATTCCCGGCGCCGTAGTCGTGGTGGTCAAGGATGGAAAGCCGCTGACCATGCGGGGATTCGGCTATTCGGATTTGAAAGCCGCCAAGCCGGTTGACCCGAACTCCACCCTGTTTCGCCCAGGCTCGGTGTCCAAGCTGGTTACCTGGACGGCAGTCATGCAGCAAGTGCAGGCCGGCAAGCTGGATCTGGACAAGGACGTAAACACGTACCTCGATTTCAAAATCCCGCCCAAAGACGGCAAGCCGATCACGCTCCGCAACCTCATGACTCATACGGCTGGCTTCGAGGAAACGGCGAAATATCTAATCAGTTTTGACAAAGCGCCGGCACCGCTAGGCAAGGTTCTTTCCCGGCGGGTCCCGGACCGTATTTATGGCCCGGGCGAGATACCAGCTTATTCCAATTACGGTGCGTCACTTGCCGGCTACATCGTCGAGCGCGTGTCGGGGGAAGAATTCAATCAATATGTGAAAAATCATATCTTCGCGCCGCTGGGGATGAACCGTTCGACATTCGATCAACCCCTGCCGGCAAACCTGAGTCCGCTAATGTCGAAGGGCTACGAGTACGGATCGGACACGCCGGGTCGTTATGAGATCGTACCACTGGCACCAGCGGGATCACTGGCTTCAACCGGCGCCGACATGGGCCAGTTCATGATCGCGCATCTTGCGAACGGCGGGCCGCTGCTCGACCCGGCCACGGCGAAACAGATGCACGCACCTGGCAATCGTCTTTTCTCGGCCCTGCCGCCCATGGCGCTCGGCTTTTACCGGGAAGATCGCAACGGCCTTAATATTATCGGCCATGCCGGCGATCTGATTTACTTCCACTCCGACCTCCATTTGTATCTCGACAAGAACGTCGGACTGTACATGTCAGTGAACAGCGGCGGCAAAGCTGGTGCGGCGCACCCCTTGCGCGAGCAGCTCTTCCACGAATTTACCGATCGATATTTCCCGGCCCCGGCGCAAAATCTGCCGACCACGAAAACAGCAATGGCGCACGGCCAGGCCTTGTCCGGTCACTATGTTAGCAGCCGTGCCGGCGGATTCAGCTTCATGCGCCTGCTGGCGCTGCTTGGTCAGACGAGCGTTAGCGTCGACAAGGACGGCTTACTGATGGCGTCGTCGATTACCGATCCGTCGGGAACGCCGCGCAAATGGCGCGAGGTCGGTCCGTGGACGTGGCAAGAAGTCAACGGCACGGACAAGCTTCAAGCCGTGGTCGATGGCGACGGCCGGGTAAAAATGTTCTCGATCACGCCGTTCGCCGCGATCATCGAGTTCGTGCCGGCGCCTGCAACTTTGAATGCGGGGTGGATTATTCCGGTCGGTGTCGCAGCTTTGTTGATCCTGCTGATTGCAGCGCTTGGCTGGCCGGTCGTCGCATTAGTTCGCCGTGGATACAAATATCAGTCCGAAGTCAGCGGTCGGCCGCTCCTGCTTCACCGTGCCACCCGCGCGGCGGCCTGGCTGTATATCGTCGTCGTCGTTGGCTGGCTGCTCGTCATTGCAGCGATTGAAAAGGATTTGACCGCGCTCAATGGCGGCATGGATATATGGATGCGGCTGTTGCAGCTCATTCTGGTTTTGGCGATCGGCGGCACGATCGCTGCGGTCTGGAACGCCTATGTGGTCTGGAGCACGCCGGGGCGTCACCGCGTGGCAACGATTTGGGCGATCCTGGTTGCGCTTTCGGCAGCTTTGATGGCGTTGCTAAGTGTCAACGCGGGGCTGCTAACCACCTCGCTCGAATTCTAAGCGGGGTGGGCCGGCCCGGTACGAGCATGGACGGCGGCAGGCCCGCGCGAACATTGTTCGGCCACCCCCCGGGGATGACCGTCCTGTTCTCGACCCAGATGTGGGCGGAATTCTCGTTCTTCGGCCTCCAGGCTATGCTCGTCTATTACATGACCAAGCATCTCGGCTTCAGCCAGGGCAAGTCATCGCTGATTTATGGCGCTTATGGCGCGGCCGCATTCTTTAGTCCGTTCTTCGGCGGGCTTATCGCCGATCGTTGGCTGGGGCGCACGGCCAGCGTCATCATCGGTGGGATGCTCATGATGTTCGGCCATTTCGCGATGGCCTTCGAGGATCTGCTCTTCCCTGCGCTCGCGCTGGTCGCGCTCGGCAATGGTCTGTTTATCCCGCCGCTCGCGACGCAGGTCGGCAGCCTGTACGCCGACGATGATCCGCGCAAGGCGTACGCCTACAGTACGTACTACATGGGTATCAACTTGGGGGGACTGCTGGCGCCCTTGGTATGCGGCACGCTTGGAGAGCTTTACGGCTGGCACTGGGGTTTTTCCGCGGCCGGCGTGGGCATGGCATTCGGCCTCGTAATCTATTGCAGCTTCCTGAGATATCTGCCGGCCGAACCCGACCGCGCAAAGCTGGCCGCCGAAGCGAAAGATGGCACTACGCCGACCATGCGGGAGCATGTCGCGATCCTGTTCCTGATGATTGGAACGATCGTGCTGTTCCGCGTCGGCTACGAGCAAAGCGGCAATGTGATTGCCCTGTGGGTCAGCGATCGCACCGACCGTTCGATTGATCTGCTCGGGCTTACGATCCCGGCGACCTGGTTCCAGTCACTCAATCCATTGCTGATCATCCTTGGCACGCCGTTGCTGATCCGCTTCTGGAAACGGCGAAAGGCGAAAGAGACCATCTCCCACTTGTTGCGAAGGATGAGCTTCGGGTGCCTGCTTGCCGGCCTAGCGATGTTGGTCATGATTGCCGCTGCTGCTTCCAGCGGACCAGAAGGCGCGCGAGTCAGTTCGTTTTGGGTGGTCGCCTACTTTATATTGTTGACGATTGGCGAGCTGTTCGTCCTGCCAGTAGGCCTGGCACTGGTCGCCACGCTTTCGCCGCTGCGCTTTGCCTCCACGGCGATGGGTGGCTGGTACATTGCCAAATTTGTCGGAAGCCTGCTTGCCGGCTTTATGGGCGCGTATTGGCTGATCATTCCGCCGACCGCATATTTCGGGCTTGGGCTCGGCTCGGCTCTTCTAGCAGCGGCTTGCTTCTATGGGTTGGCGAGCGCCACGCGCAATGTTCCTACGGTCCGATCCGCCACAACGTGAGCAACGGCATGCAATCAGATGCGCAGGCAGCCCGGCCGCTAGGACCTTATCTGATTTTCCTCGGCGACGTGACCGAGCCTGCATATGCAAAGACGGCATTCGGCGTTCGCGACTGGGCGCGGGATCGCTGCATTGGTGAATTTGCGCTGCCGGACGCCACAGTCACGACTGGCCTTCGGCATTTGGAGCCCGATGAGGCTTATGCGCATGGTGCCCGCGCGTTGCTGATTGGAGTCGCCACGCCGGGCGTGCTGATTCCGCCGCATTGGCTCCCGACGTTAGAGCGCGCACTCGAGGCGAGGCTGGATATCGTATCCGGGATGCACGCCAAGCTGAACGACATCGCGCAGCTGGCCGAAGCCGCGCGGCTCTTTGGTCGCAGATTGATCGATCTTCGAGTTCCGCCGGCGGACATTCCAGTCGCAAGCGGCCGCTCCCGATCGGGACGGCGGTTGCTGACCGTGGGGACGGATTGTGCGCTGGGAAAGAAATATACCGCGCTTGCGATTGCGCGCGGTCTGGCGGCGCGGGGGCTCGACGTGGATTTTCGGGCAACCGGCCAAACCGGCATCATGATCGCTGGCGCCGGCATTCCGATCGATGCGGTCGTGTCCGATTTCATATCCGGCGCGGCGGAATTGCTCAGCCCCGACGCGGCGCCAGATCATCTGGATGTGATTGAAGGCCAGGGATCGCTGTTTCACCCCGCCTACGCCGCAGTGTCCCTCGGCCTCCTCCACGGCAGCCAGCCCGATCTATTCGTCGTCTGCCATGATCCCGCGCGCCGGACCGTCCTCGGATATCCCGAATTCACACTGCCTTCGATTGACCAGGTGATTGAGCAGACTGTGGCGATGGGCAGGATTACCAGCCCCGCGATCCGTTGCTGCGGGATCAGCCTCAATACGTTTGCTTTCGACGATCCGGCTGCAGCGAAGGTAATTGCAGAGACGGAGCAGCGGATCGGGCTTCCGGTCGCCGATCCCGTTCGCAAGATCGGCCTCGAGCAACTTCTCGACGCGTGCGCGGGATAAGCTCATGCAACCCCCGACCGCCGCAACTCCAACACGTTTTCAACGGTTCTGGCTGCCCGGGCTAGCGTTCAAATCGGTGGTCATTGGCGGTGGCTATGCGACCGGCCGCGAATTGGCCGAATTTTTTCTGCCGAGTGGCGCCTGGGGCGGTCTGTTCGCAATGGCGCTTTCGACCGCGATCTTCAGCTTATGCTGCATCGTCACCTTCTTGTTCGCCCGGCAATTCGCCGCGCATGACTATGTAACTTTTTTCAAGCAATTGCTCGGACCAGGGTGGGTCCTTTTTGAAGGCACCTACATCCTGTTCATCGTATTGATCCTGGCCGTCTACGGCGCGGCGGCCGGTGCGATTGGCGCCGCCATGTTCGGCGTGGCCGAAATCTTCGGCACGCTTGTCCTGGCCGCGGCGATCATCGGGATTGTGACTTATGGCAACGTCGCAATCGAGCGGATGTTCGCTTACGTCTCCTACCTGCTGTACGCCGTATACGCGCTATTCGTGCTGCTCGCGGTCAGCCGGTTCGGGGGCAGGATCGAAGTCGCCTTCGCCCACAACAATATTATCGGGACCTGGGCGAGCGGCGGCATTATCTATGCTGGCTACAATCTGATCGGCGCAGTGGTGGTTCTGTCGGTGGTGAGACACCTTACAAGCAGCCGCGACGCGGTAATCGCCGGACTTCTCGCCGGGCCCCTCGCCATGCTTCCAGGAGCGCTGTTCTTCATTTGCATGGTGGCCTTTCTGCCCGACGTGGCAGCAGCAACCCTGCCATCCGACTTCATCCTGCAGCGCCTCGATCTGCCCCTGTTTCATCTTTTGTTCCAGCTAATGATCTTTTCGGCGCTGCTGGAGAGCGGGGCGAGCTCGGTCCATGCCATCAACGAGCGCATCGCCAAGGCCGTGCGCGACCGGCGGAACATCGAACTCGGCCGTCGCGCGCGACTGGCCCTATCGGTGCTGCTCATTTCGTTCTGCATGTTCCTTGCGGGGCGCTTCGGACTCGTTGACCTGATTGCCAATGGCTATCGGGCGCTGGGGTATATCCTGCTCGCTGTGTTCGTCCTGCCGCTCATGACCATCGGCATCTGGCGGCTCTCAAAGCCACATTCGACGCTCCCGGAGGTTTTATGAATATCCGTCTCGCCTTAGCCCTGATTACGCTTGCGGTTGTTACTCCAGCCGTCGCAGCCCCGCCCGCCAACGTCGATGCGCGGGTCGAGTCGCTTCGCCGCGCTTCCGAAACTCCAGGAATGGCCATCGCGATCGTCGAAGGTGGCAAGACAGTGCTCGCCAAGGGCTACGGAGTCCGCAAGATTGGGACCCAGCTTCCAGTCGATGCCGACACCATCTTCATGACCGGATCGACCGGCAAAGCGGTGACGGTCGCCGCGCTCGCCACCCTCGTCGACGCCGGAAAGCTCGGCTGGGATGACAAGGTCATCGACCGGCTACCAGGCTTCCAGATGTACGATCCCTGGGTCACTCGCGAGATGACGGTTCGCGATCTTTTGGTTCACCGCAGCGGGCTCGGCCTTGGTGCAGGAGACCTGCTTTTCGTGCCGCGCAGCCGCCGCACCCGCGCGGAAATCGTCGAGCGTTTGCGCTTCATCAAGCCGGCGACCAGCTTTCGCAGCGGCTATGCCTACGACAACATCCTTTACACGGTCGCGGGCGCATTGATCGAAGCTGTTAGCGGGCAAAGCTACGAAAGCTATCTGCGCGATCATGTCTACAAGCCCGCCGGACTGCTGACCGCGACCAGCGACGAACCGACTCGCCTGGCGACCGCTAACCGCGCCTTTCCGCATGGTCGCGTCGGCACATCCGTCCGCGGGCTGGGCGCACTGCATTTGCTTGACGAAACCGACCAGCTCGGCGCGGCTTCGACTCCTGCCGGGCTGTTGGCGATGAGCGCCAATGATCTCGCCAAGTGGCTCACCATCCAGCTGGCGCGGGGGAAGATGGAAGGTGGGCGGCGCCTGTTCAGCGAACAGTCTTCGGCGGCAATGTGGGACCCCCAGACAATCGAGCCGATTGCTCAAGCCCCTCCCGGTTTCGAGGCCACCCAGCCGATGTTCAAGGCTTATGCTTTGGGCTGGGAGGTTGCCGAATATGGCGGCGCCAAGATTATCTCGCACTCGGGTGGCGTATTCGGCTTCATTACCATGGTTGTACTGATTCCCGAGAAAGACCTTGGTTTCGCCATTGCCATGAATGCCGAGGAGGGCGCAGTCCGCCGCGGGCTGACTTATGAATTGATCGACCATTACCTCGGCCGGCCCTACGTCGACTGGGCAGCGCGTTACAAAACGTTGGTGGGCACCATGCTATCGGATGCCAAAGCGGCGGTCGAAGCCAAAGCCGCTGCCCCAGCTAAAATCGGCCCTTCGCTTGCGTTGGATCGCTATGTCGGCAGCTATATCGATCCCTGGTACGGGAAGATCACAATTGCGCGGGCCAGCCGCGGCCTGACGATTAACTTCGACGACACCCCGCGGATGAGCGGCCCGCTCGAGCATTTCCAGTACGACAGCTTCATCGCGCGGTTCGACGACAATGCCATCGAGCCTGCCTATGTCACCTTCGGACTCGATGCGGAGGGTCGGGTCGAGCGGATTTCGATGAAGCCGGTGTCGCCGACTGCCGATTTCAGCTTCGATTATCAGGATCTGGACTTCAGGCCCGTTGCGGCGGCGGGGCCAGCTTAACTTCAGCTAGCGAATGAAGAAGGTGGCTCCGACTACCTCTTCTGCACGATCAGCCTGCGCCCGGTTGAGCCGCAATCATGATCATCGGGTGAGTAAAATGGGTTGCACCTTGGCCAAGGCGCGGCACCGGCGAGCGAGCTGGCCAGTAAATCGCCGAGAATCAGGGAAGTCTGTCGAGGGCAGGCGATTCATTCTTCATGCCTGCCGCCACCGCCTCGGCGCGACGCAGCGCGCGGAGCACATTGCCGCCCGCTAATTTGGCGAGGTTGGCATCGCTCCAGCCGCGGCGGATCAGCTCGGCGAACAGTCGGGGGTAGGTTTCGACACCTTCCAAGCCTGTCGGCGTGTAGGGGATGCCGTCGAGGTCGGCGCCAATCCCGGCATGGTCATGGCCAGCGATTTTGGCGACGTGATCAATATGGTCGGCGACTTCTGTGACGGTCACCGCCGGCCGCGGATTGGCGGCCTCCCATGCCTTCATACCCTTGGCGACCAGGGCATTGCTGGCACGATGGATGGTCTTCAATCGTGCTTCCTCGGCGGCGCGGAGCCCGTCCCAGCGCCACACTGCGGGCGACAGGAAGCCGGGCACCCAATTGAGCATCACCACGCCACCGTTAGCGGGGAGCAGTTTGAGGACGTCGTCGGGCACGTTGCGAGGGTGGCCGTTTACGCCGCCGGCGGAGCTATGCGAAAAGATCACCGGGGCCCGGCTGGCGGCGATAGCGTCTCGCATCGTGTCGGGCGAGACATGGCTTAAATCAACCAGCATGCCGAGCCGGTTCATCTCCGCCACCACCGTTATTCCGAACGGGGACAGGCCCTGCCATTTGGGCTCGTCGGTGGCGCTGTCGGCCCATTCGGTGGTCTGGTTGTGGGTCAAGGTCATGTAGCGCGCGCCGAGTCGGTAAAATTGACGCAGGGCGGGCAGGCTCCCGCCGATCTGGCGGCCACCCTCGATACCGATCAGCGAGGCGACCCGACCCGCCTTGTGAATGCGGACGATGTCGTTGGCGGTCAGAGCGCGTTCCAGGTCGCGCGGGTAAGCCGCAATCAGCCGGTCGACGATGTCGATCTGGTTGATCGTCTGGCGGATCGCCTCGTCGCCGGTCACCGTCCCGTCGATATAGACCGACCAGAATTGTGCCCCGACGCGGCCGTCGCGGAGCCGCGCTATGTCGGTCATCAGCGGCTTGGGGGCCCATGCTGCGGTGCCGCTATCGAGACGATCGACCCGCGACCCGTAATTTTCAACCAGTTGTTCGGCGATGTCGTTGTGGCCGTCGATCAGCGG
>JBDSOV010000246.1:0-5219 GCA_039914575.1 Sphingomicrobium sp. | reverse complement strand
GACCCGAACGGATCCGCGCCGCAGTGTCATAGGCCGAGCCGTGACACGGGCAGAAATAGCCGCCGAACGGGCCCTTATTCTCGCCCTCGCCGGTGCCCAGCGGGATGCAGCCGAGATGGGTGCACACACCCAACGTGATCAACCAGTTCTGCTTGCCCGGCTTGGTCCGATCGGCGAGACTTTGTGGATCGCGCAGGTCGCTGAGATTGACCGCATTGGCCTCTGCGATTTCCTTGGGGGTCAAGTTGCGCACGAACACCGGCTGCTTGCGCCAGCTGGTCTTGATCGACTGCCCGGGTGCGATCTTGGAGATGTCGACTTCGCTCGATGCCAACGCCAGCACGTCGGCCGACGGATTCATCTGGTAGACCATTGGCAGCACTGCCGCGGCGGCGCCGACCCCGGCGAAGCTGACCGCCGCAATATTGATGAAATCTCGGCGGCGGACACCGTCTACGGAGTCCAAGGCACCAGCGGATTTTTCAAGCGTGGCCATGCTTACCCTTAGTCGAAATTGGCTTTGTGCCGACAGGCACGAGATACGGCATCGCCGGGCTGCCCCCAAGCGATTGGCGGGCCTGATAGCGGCTCGACCGGCGCTTGCAAATGGTCAAATTGCCAAGACTTGCCGCGCCCTTGTGCGGCAGACGGATTGCAGACTATCGCGCATTCGATGCGCATCGCCCTTTATGAGCCCGAGATCGCCCAGAATGTTGGCGCCGTGCTGCGCCTCGGCGCGTGCCTCGGGGTCGCGGTCGATCTGATCGAGCCGATGGGCTTCGCGTGGGACGACAAACGCGTCCGCCGGACCGCGATGGATTATATCGACCAGGTGACCATCGCCCGCCACGATGACTTCGCCGCGTTTCGCGGCGCCACACCCGGCCGACTGGTTTTATTGTCGACCAAAGGCGAATTTTCGCCCTACGATTTCGCCTTCGTGGCGGACGACATTTTGCTGCTCGGCAAGGAAAGCGGCGGCGTCCCGCCCGAGGTCGCGGCAACTTGCGATGCCATATTACGGATCCCGATCCGCGCCGAAATCCGCTCCTTGAACCTCGCCACCGCCGCCGCCCTCGCGCTTGGCGAAGCGCTTCGCCAGACCGCAGGATTGCCGCAATGAAACCGCTCGACGATCAGCAACAGGCCGCGCGCGACTGGTTCGAGTCGCTCCGCACCCGGATCTGCACTGCGTTCGAGGACCTCGAGCGAGAGGCCGGATCGGACGCCGCGTTCGAATATACCCCGTGGGACCGCATTGAGTCGGATGGCTCCCCGGGGGGCGGCGGTGTGCGATCGCAGATGAACGGCGCAGTGTTCGAGAAGGTCGGGGTAAATGTCTCGACCGTTGGCGGACGCTTCAGCGAGGAGTTCGCCGCCTCGATCCCCGGCGCCGAGGAGGATCCGAGCTTTTTCGCCACCGGCGTCAGCCTGGTCGCGCACATGGCCAATCCGCATGTCCCCGCGGTGCACATGAATTGCCGCTTCCTAACCACTGCCCGCCGCTGGTTCGGCGGCGGGGCCGATCTCAACCCGGCGCTCCCCATTCAGGAAGACACTGATGCGTTCCACGCCCGCCTCCGTGCCGCTTGCGCCGCGCACGATCCGACCTTCTATCCGCGCTTTGCCAAATGGGCCGAGGAATATTTCTGGCTGCCCCACCGCAATGTCGCGCGCGGGGTCGGGGGGATCTTCTTCGACCGGCTGGAGGATCATTTCGACCAGCATTTCGCCTTCACCCGCGACGTCGGCGAGGCGTTTCTCGACATCTTCCCGGCACTGGTCCGAAAGCGGATGGACCAGCCGTTCACCGCCGCCGACATGGCGGCCCTGCTCGAATTTCGCGGGCGCTACGTCGAGTTTAACCTGCTCTACGACCGCGGCACCCTGTTCGGGCTCAAGACCGGCGGCAATATCGACGCGATATTGATGAGCCTGCCGCCCCTTGCGCGCTGGGCCTAGGCTCCGGAAACGCTCGCTTCCGGCCGCGCCAACTGGTCATAAACCCGCCCGGCCATGATCGCCGACACGGTCGAGACCACGGCCCCGACCAGCCCGCCGGCCAGCGCCACGATCAGTGCCGAGGTGTTGAACGCCTTGGGCTCGCCCGCCGCCAGAGTGGCGAGCGATCCCACCACCATGGTCACCGCCGAATCAAGGATTACCCCAACCAGGCCAAGCAGTACGACCAATACTAGCAACCGCCAGAACACACCTCTGGTCAGCCGCAGGCTGCGCTTGAGCAGGGCGAGCGGCCCGACATCTTCGCTCGCCGCGATCGCCGAGGCCGGGAACATCCGCACGCCGACCACGATCAGCAAAATCAGGACCAGGAAGACGATCCACGCCGCACCGGGCACCTTGGCCAGCGCGGCGGGGGTCACGGCGGCCGGATCGGTGATCCCCGCCCCGACCAGCGCCCCGCCGAGCGCGATGGTCGCGACCAGCGCGATCGGCAGGAACACGATCAGCAGAGCGCCGATCAGTAGCGGCAGCCGCCGCGCCGCCTTGCCCATCGCTTCGCCAATGCTTCCGCGCCAGCCATTTGCCAGCAGGATCATCGTCATCTGCCCGACCAGCACCACCAGCAACACGACCAGCAGCAGCCAGCCTGCGCCGCTGCCAGCATTTCCAGCGGGATAGGCCCAGTCGGCCAGCACCGTCGGCAGCGCGAACGTCGCCAGCGCCACTGGCGCCACCAGCCGCGCTTCCTTACCCAAAAATGCGCTAGTTTCTTCCCACGCCGTGCCGATCGACAGTTTCACTGCTTGCTCCCCTTCAACTCGCTTTGTCTATGCGTAAAGGCGCGGTGCAACGCAATTGCGCTGTGGCGCGCTTGCGAGTGCCGGGCCTGGGCGCCATGGCGAAACCATGGATTTGATCGACGGCGTCGAATGGCGGGTCAGCAATGGCCTCACCCCCTACCGCGAGGCGCTGGCGGCGATGGAGGCGCGCGCCGCTGCAATCCGGGCCGGCATCGCGCCCGAGTTGGCCTGGCTGGTCGAGCATCCGCCATTGTTCACCGCCGGCACCAGCGCCGACCCGGCTGAATTGTTCAATCCCCAGGGTTTCGACGTAGTCGAGGCCGGTCGCGGCGGGCGTTACACCTATCACGGCCCCGGCCAGCGAGTCGGTTACCTGATGCTCGACCTTGAGAAACGCGGCCGCGACATCCGCTGCTTCGTCCACGCGCTCGAAGGCTGGATGATCGACGCACTCGGCGAACTCAAGGTCGAAGCGCGGCGCGAGCACGGGCGAATCGGAATCTGGACCGGATCGGGCGCTTCGGAAGCCAAGATTGGCGCGATCGGGGTTCGCGTGAAGCGCTGGGTCACGCTGCATGGTTTTTCGATCAACGTCGCGCCCGATCTCGCGCACTTTTCGGGTATCGTCCCGTGCGGGATCGAGGCATTTGGAGTGACCAGCCTCGATGCGCTCGGCATATCCGCCGAAATGGCCGATTTGGATCATGCCCTACGCGTGACTTTTCCCTCTTTTCTGGGAAATCTGACCACGAATGAGAAAGCCCCTTGAGGCATTGAGCCCCTTCGCCTATTGTACGCGCGATTTGGAAAGTGGGGCAAACCTGCTCCAGGTCGAAAAAAAATCAAGGGAGTTTTGAATGCGTGCTCTTATCCTGGTCGCTGTGGCGGCCCTGGCAGTTGCTGCTTGCAGCAAGAATGATGCTGCCGAAAACACGATGAATGTCGACGAGACCATGAACGCCGAGAACGTTGTCACCAACGACACGACTGCTGTCGATGGTGCGATGAACGCCGACGCCAACATGGCCGCCGATGCGAACATGACCATGAACGGCGACATGAATGCGTCGACCAACGTGGTTGCCAACAACGCGATGTAATTGGCCTGGCGCCCCCGATTCGGGGGCGTCGCCATTTATAGCGAAATCGGGGCTGGTGGAGCGATCCGCCAGTCCCTTTTTTTAGCCAAAGCACCCCTTTTTCTTAGCCAAAGCGCCCCTTTTTCTTAGCCAAGGCGCCCTCTTTCGTTAGGGTCAGGGCAGCCCCACGATCTTGTGCGCCTGCAGCGCCAGCCGCCACCGCGGCCGCTCCATCACCAACGCAATCGCTGCCTGCAACGCCGCCTCGCGGTCGGCGCAATCCATCGGCTGGACCAGAAAATGATCGAACGCCCACGCTTCGAGCGCGGCCGGATCGATCCCCGCCTGCGGCCACACCAGTTTCAGCTCGTCGCCGCTGCGCTGGACCACCTCGCTCCCCGCCTTGGGGCTGATGCACAGCCAGTCGATCCCGGGCACCGCGGGAATCGTCCCGTTGCTCTCGACCGCAATGCGGAAGCCCTCGTCATGGAGCGCGTCGATCAGCGCCTGATCGAGCTGCAACATTGGCTCGCCCCCGGTGATCACCACCAGCCGCCTGTCGGCGCCCTCGCCCCACAACGCCTCCACATGCGACGCCAGCGCATCGGCATCGGCAAACTTGCCCCCGCCAACCCCGTCGGTCCCGACGAAATCGGTATCGCAGAAATTGCACACCGCCGCCGCTCGATCCGCTTCGCGCCCCGACCACAGATTGCACCCGGCGAAACGCAGGAACACCGCTCGGCTCCCCGCCTGCATCCCCTCCCCCTGCAGGGTCAGGAACGCTTCCTTGACCGCGTATGTCATTGGTAATGCGTCGGGTCGGGCAGCCCGGCTTCCTCAAATCCCTTGGCCCGCAGCCGGCAGGCATCGCACTGGCCGCAGGCGCCGCCATCGGGCGCGGGGTCGTAGCAGCTGTGGCTGATCCCCGCGTCGAGACCCAGCCGCGCCGCCTCGCGCGCAATGTCGGCTTTGGTCATGTGCTGCAGCGGGGCGTGGACGGTGAACGGGTCGCCCTCGACCCCGGCCTTGGTCGCCTGGTTGGCCAGCGCCTCGAATGCGGCGATGAAATCGGGGCGACAATCGGGGTAGCCCGAATAATCGAGCGCATTGACCCCGACGAACAGGTCGCGCGCGCCGCTCGCTTCGGCCCACGCCAGCGCCAGGCTGAGAAACACCGTGTTGCGGGCCGGAACATAGGTTGAGGGAATCCCCTCGCCGACTCCCTCCTTGCCGACCAGGATGCGATCGTCGGTCAGCGACGACCCGCCGAATGCCGACAGGTCGATCGGCAGGATGATGTGGCGGTCGGCAAGCCCCGCCGCGATTCTCTTTGCCGCTTCGAGCTCGACCCGGTGGCGCTGGTGATAGTCGA
>JBDSOV010000242.1:0-2858 GCA_039914575.1 Sphingomicrobium sp. | reverse complement strand
GGCGACATCCTCGACTTGATGCAGCTGGTCGTCGGCGCCAATCGCTGGGAAGAGAAAGGCGCCGGGCGCAAGGTGCTCAACAAGGGCAAGAAGAAGTGGCGTGCCCTGTTCCGTCGCAACGAAGCGTCGAAATCGCGGAAGAATGTGGCGCACCATTATGACGTCGGCAATGATCTCTATCGGCTCTTCCTCGATGAGGACATGCAATATAGCTGCGCTTACTTCACCGATCCGGGCACCAGCCTGGAGCAGGCGCAGGCCGACAAGAAGGCGCATATCGCCGCCAAGCTGGCGCTCAAGCCGGGGCAACGGGTGCTCGATATCGGCTGCGGCTGGGGCGGCACCGCGCTGTACCTCAACCGCGTCGCCGACGTCGACGTGCTCGGGATCACGCTCAGTGAGGAGCAATTGAAAGTCGCCCGCCAGCGCGCGGCCGATGCCGGGGTGTCTGACCGGGTCAAGTTCGAGCTGATCGATTATCGCTCGCTAACCGGCACGTTCGACCGGATCGTCTCGATCGGCATGTTCGAGCATGTCGGAGCCAGGCATTTTGACGAATTCTTCCTTACCTGCCGCAATTTGCTGACCGACGACGGGGTGATGCTGCTCCACACCATCGGCAAATATGGCAAGGCCGCCGCGCCCGACCCGTTCACCGACAAGTGGATCTTTCCGGGCTATCATTTGCCCTCGATCAGCCAGCTTGCAGCATCGACCGAGAAGATGAAGTTCATCATCAGCGATTTCGAAATTTTGCGGCGGCACTATGGCTATACGCTGACTCACTGGCTGCGGCGGACTCAGGCGGCCAAGGCCAAGATCATCGCGCTGTACGACGAGCGTTTCTACCGGATGTGGGAATTCTATCTCGCCGGCGGTGCGGTTGCATTCGAGAACGGGTCGATGTGCAATTTCCAGGTGCAATATGTCCGCGACCGCAACGCGCTTCCGATCACCCGCGACTATATGACCGAGGCCGAGCGCCGCTATCGCGCGATGGAGGTGGTGCCCGCCGCGAAACCGAAGCGGGCCCGCCCCAAAAAGCTGGCCGTCGCTTAGCGGCCGTTGAGTTCGGCCACCAAAGCGGGCGCCGGATAGATATGCTCGAGCGCTTCCTGGATTGCGTCGGTCGAGACTGCGACGGTGCGGTTGATCGATCCGTCATAGCCGTAATTGCCGCCGAGCGAATTGATGTTGCCGTCAAACGCCGCGCCGATCACCGCCCCCGATTTGTCGATCACCGGCGACCCCGAATTGCCGCCGATGATGTCGTTGGTGGTGACGAAATCATAGGTTGCCTTGCCGTCGATTTTGGCGCGGTTGGCGATGAACGCATTGGGAAGGTCGAAGGGATCGGCGCCGGTGGCGCGGTCGAAGGTACCCGACAATATGGTCCGCGTCGGGACCATATTGCCGCGCTCCATCCAGCCCGCGACCTTGCCATAGCTGACCCGCAGCGTGAACGTCGCATCGGGATATTGCGTCGCGCCATAAGCCGCGAAGCGGGCATCGGCGAGCTTGGCCTGCGCCGCGGTCAGCGGGCCGTCGACCTCTGCATCGTAGCGCTTCTGCAAGCCGCGATCATTGGCATCGAGCATGCGCGCATAGACGATCATCGGATCGGTCGAGGCGGTGATCGCCGCTTGCCCGCCGTCCCACAGGCTTTTGCGCACTGCAGGGTCGGCCAGCTTGGTCCCGGCGACCAGCCGAGCGGCGAGCGCTTCGGGCGATTCCTTGCCCAGTAGCAGCTTGGTCTGGGGATCGTCGGCGCCAAGATATTCGCGCGACTTCGAAAGCGACCAGTCCATCGTCAACTGGTCGAGCCACGGATAGATCGGCCGCTCGTCGAGCAGGCGCTTCTCGACCAGGGGCAGTGCCGAATCCGAATAGCCGGGGAAGCGGTCGGCGTTGGGCTTGGTCCGCTCGGCCGCGGCGCGGACTAATGTGATGGCGTAACCGAACAAATCGCCCTGCGGCAGCGCGTAACGGCGGGCGACGTAGAAGTCGCGATAAGCGCGCATGGCGCCGGCCACGTCGGTCCACGGATTGGCGCCGGCGGGGCTGGCAGTGCGGCGTTGAAGGTCAGTTTCGGCTGCGGCCAATTTGCCGGTGAAGGCCGGATCGCCGAGCGCCTTGACCCGCCCAATCTGGACCTTGAGATTATTCTCGACCCCGCCCAATGTCTCATACGCCTCGCGGTGGCGCTCGGGGCTCTGCGTCATCGCCGCGATCAGCCGGCCGCGATATTCGGACAGTGTCGCAAGCGTGATCGGCAGCACCACTTCGCGCTGGAAGGCGAGCTGCGCCTGGGTCTGGAGGCGGGCGGTCGATCCGGGATTGCCGACGACGAACGTCGCCTCGCCATCGACCGGCGCGCGCGCCGCCCATTTGAGATGCTGCGGGGTGGCGACTGGCCGGCCATTTTCATAGGCGCGCAGGAAGCTGGCATCCATCGAGTAGCGCGGGAAGTTGAAATTGTCGGGATCGCCGCCGAACCCGGCAGCCTTGGCCTCGGGCGCCCACGCCAGCCGGACATCCGAATATTTGCGATAGGTGTAGAGCTTATACTGGCCGCCGCCGTAGAGGCTGACGACCTGGCAACGAGTGGTTGCGGTATCAGTGCAGCCGGCTTTCTCGATGTCGGCAATGATTGCCGTGCGCGCCTTGACTGCCGCCTCGCCCTTGGTCGCGCCGATCGCGGCTTTGACGCGCGGGGTTACGTCGGCGATCAAGGTCACCACCTCGGCCTGCTGCCCGGCGCATTTAAGCTCCCGCTCACGGGTGCCGGCGGTGAAGCCGGTGGCGAGGATATTGTTGCTGTCGGTCGAATTCTGCTCGACGCAGGTCGCGACGCAATG
>JBDSOV010000221.1:0-3064 GCA_039914575.1 Sphingomicrobium sp. | reverse complement strand
GATGGAGCAGGCGGGGCATGGATGGACAACGCAGTTGCGCGCTGCTGGTTCAGCTTGCACCGCTTGCTCGTGCCACTATGCCTGTCGAAATGGATCGGACCGAAGCCAATAGCGGCACCCGCACGGTCGACGAGCGGCTGCGGTTCGACACCGCCGCGCTAGAGGCGTGGATGACGGCCAATGTCGCGGATTTCGCCGGCCCGCTGACGGTCAGCCAGTTCAAGGGCGGCCAGTCCAACCCGACCTATCGCCTTGACTCCCCTGCCCGATCCTATGTCCTGCGCCGCAAGCCGCCCGGGCCGCTGCTGCCCGGCGCGCATGCGGTCGAGCGCGAGGCGCGGGTGATGGCGGCACTGGGCGGCGCCGAATTCCCGGTCCCGCGCATTCACGGCCTGTGCGAAGACGATGAGGTCATCGGCACCGCTTTCTTCGTGATGGACATGGTCGAGGGACGGATCATCTGGGACCCGACCTTCCCCGGCCTGACGCCAGCGGAGCGCGCCGCGCACTTCGATGCGATGAATGCGACCATCGCCAAGCTTCATATGATTGTTCCCGAGGCGATCGGGCTTGGCGATTACGGCCGTCCGTCCAACTTCGTCCAACGCCAGGTAGCGCGCTGGTCGAAGCAGTACGAAGGTGATGTCGAAGCCGGCCGCGTCCCGGCGATGGACCAGCTGGTCGACTGGCTCCGCGCCAATTTACCCCCAGACAACGGCGATGCGCGCATCGTCCATGGCGATTTTCGCTGCGACAATATGATTTTTGAGATCGACCAACCGCGCGTTGCCGCGGTGCTCGACTGGGAATTGTCGACGATCGGCGATCCGGCCGCCGATTTCGTCTATCATTTAATGATGTATCGTGTGCCGGCGGGGATGTTCACCGGTCTCAAGGGACTCAATTTCGACGCGCTCGGGATCCCCAGCGAAGCCGAGTATATCGCCGCTTATTGCCGCCGCACCGGTCGCGAAAGCCTGCCCAACATCGATTATCTGATGGCGTTTGTGATATTCCGGCTGGCGGCGATCACTCACGGCATCCGCGGCCGGCTGGCGCGCGGCAATGCCTCGTCCGACCATGCTGCCGCGACTGCCGCCTTGACCGAACCGCTTGCCGATCTGGCCTGGTCGGTGGCTGAAACCGCCCGTCCCTGAGCAACCACGGACTGTCGCATCGCGGTACAGACTAACCCTGCGCACTCGCCTTTTAGCTTATCCGAAGTTAAGCGCGAGATGGATAACGACTCGATAATCATTCGAGCTGGAGCGGTCGCATCGGGGTGGACAAGCCATTGAAATGGCCAAAAGCGGAGACTCGCGTCAGCGCGGGGCTGGCGACGCTTGCCTCGATCGCCAAGGATCTGGCGCAGGTTCCGCTCGCGCGCCGGGTCGCGACCCTGCTGTTCATCATCGTAGCCGCTATGCTCGCCCGCTTCAGCTGGGCACAGCCGGCAATCTGGCCGTTCAAGGCCGGTCACGACGTGCCGATCGCCACCGACGCCGAACGTGCACTCTATGACATGCGCGCTGCTTATGCCGCCTTGGCCACACGCCAGGTGGCGCAGGACAAGCGCATCGTTCTCGTCCCTTTCATTCCCGAAACCCAGATGCGCACCGGCGAGCGCTCGCCGCTTGACCGAACTACGCTCGCCGATGCGCTGACCAATCTCGACCAAATGGGCGCCAAAGCGATCGGCATCGATATTTTGTTCGACCAGGCCCAGCCGGACGACCCGAAGTTGATCGCCGCGCTGCACGCGATGAAGACGCCGGTGTGGATGGGTTACGCCACCAACAAGCATAACAACGAGGACATCCAGGTCTGGCAGCAGGAGTTCATGGACGCCTTCATCGCCCGGATCGACAACCCCAGCGTCCGCAAAGCCTCGATCCGGCTGGAGGCCGACCCCGATAATGTGATGCGCAACTGGCCGTCGCAGCCGCGCGATTTGCCACCGTTCATGCCGGTCGCAATGAGTGGTCGGCGCAGCGCCTCAACCTATCAGGGCAGCATTCTCTACAGCGCCCCGGTCAATGCCGAATATGACGTTTTCCAGGCGATGCCGATCGACCTGTTCGTCGATCCGGCGGTGGCACCAGCGCTGGGCGGAGAAGTCAGGGGTCGCTTCGTGCTGATCGGCGGCGACCTGCCCGATGTCGACCAGTTCGAATATCCGTTGACCCGCGTGCTCGACAAACCGATCGCCGGGATCCAAGTCCACGCCACGATGCTCGCCCAGGCACTTGATCGCCGGATGCCGGGCCGGATCAATGCGACTGCCTTGTGGATCCTCGCCATTTTCGTCGTGCTGGCTGGCGCCTTCACTTCGATGATCGATGTCCGTCCTGGCCTGCTCAGTGTCTTGATCGTCGGACAATTAGTGTTTTTTGGCGCCACCCCTTTCCTGTTCGAATGGCGCGGGATCGACACCCAGGGACTTCCCGCCTTCGGCTGGATCGCCGGTTGGCTGCTGGCCTATATGGCGACCGAGGCGACGGTGAAGGCAATGGGCAGCGACCAGCGCAAATTCGCCCAATCGGCGCTCGGAAAATACCTCCCCCCCGACATCGCCGCGATGATCATCAAGGATCCGACCAAGCTTTCGCTGACCGGAGAGCGGCTGCCGATCTTCACTTTGTTTACCGACATCCAGGGCTTCACCAGTCTCAGCCACGTCATCCCCGCCGAACAGACCGCCTCGATCCTGAACGCTTACCTCGACGGGATGAGCGCGATCGTTCTCAGCAATGGCGGCACGATCGACAAGTTCGTCGGCGATGCAGTGGTCGCCTTCTGGGGCGCACCAATCGCGCGCGACGACGATGGTGACCGCGCGCTCAATGCCGTGATCGAAATGCTCAAATTCACCCAGGGGTTTGGCGGCGACGATCCCGATCGTGCAATGCTCGGCAAGACCCGCATCGGGCTTCATTATGGCGAGGCGATCGTCGGCAATTTCGGCGGCGAAGGGCGGATCCAGTACACGGCACTTGGCGACGCGATGAACACTGCCGCGCGGCTTGAGGGGGCCAACAAATATCTCAAGAGCACCGCTCTGGTC
>JBDSOV010000216.1:0-7116 GCA_039914575.1 Sphingomicrobium sp. | reverse complement strand
GCGGCGAGGTAGTGAAAATCGGACGGATAGCGGGGCAATTCGCCAAGCCGCGCAGCAGTTCAACCGAGATTCGCGGCGCGGTGGTCCTGCCGGCCTATCGCGGCGATGCTATCAACGGCAGCGAATTCAGCGCGAGCGCGAGAACGCCCGATCCGCTGCGGATGGTCGCCGCGCACGCCCAGTCGCTCGCCACTGCTGCAATCCTACGCCGGGGCCGGTTCGGCAAGCCGCCGAACTTCGCCAGCCACGAGGCATTGCTGCTACCCTACGAACAGGCGCTGGCCCGGCGTGACGAGCGCGGCCGCTGGTGGGCGACGTCGGGCCATATGCTGTGGGTCGGCGATCGCAGTCGGCAGGTCGATGGCGCGCATGTCCGGTTTCTGTCGGGGATCGAGAATCTGGTCGGGGTGAAGTGCGGACCGACGCTTGGCGCCGACGAACTGCTGCGCTTGCTCGACCGGCTCGATCCCGCCAACCGCAACGGCAAAATTGCGCTGATCGGGCGGTTCGGGGTGCATCGGATCGACGAGCATCTTCCGCCGCTGATGTGCGCCACAAAGGTCGAGGGACGGCACGTGCTGTGGATGACCGACCCGATGCACGGCAACAGCCGGGTTGAGGGTTCGCAGAAAGTACGGCGGTTCGATGATATATTGGCCGAGGCGGGCGCCTTCTTCGCGATTGCCAATGCCGAAGGTGTGCATCCGGCCGGGCTTCACCTGGAGATGAGCCCCGACGATGTCACCGAATGCATTGGCGCCTCGGGCCCCGACAATGCCGCGGGCATGGCAATCAATTTCCAGAGCCTGTGCGACCCGCGATTGAATGCGGCACAGGCAGAGCAACTGGTGCGGATGGTGGCGAGCCTTAGCCCGGCCGTGGCATGACCGCGCTCACTGCCCGCCCCGGAAATGCACTGGTCGGCAAGGCCACGATTCCGGGTGACAAGAGCTGCTCGCACCGGGCGCTGATCCTCGCCGCGATGGCCGACGGCGAAAGCAATATCGTAGGCCTTAATGAAGCCGAAGATGTGATGCGCACCGTCGCTGCGATCATCGCCTTAGGTGCTGGGACGGAGCGGATCGGCGAGGGCCATTGGCGGGTGCGCGGCGCGCGTTGGACATCACCCGACGCAAAGATCGACTGCGGCAACAGCGGTACCACGGCGCGGCTGTTGATCGGCGCGGTGGCGGGGATGGAAGGAGTCAGCGCAACCTTCACTGGCGACGCCTCGCTGAGCACGCGGCCGATGCGACGAGTGGTCGTGCCCTTGCAGCGGATGGGGGCAAGGTTCGAGGGCGGCGAGACACTGCCGCTGATCGTCTATGGCGCTGCGCTTGGTGGGATCGAATTTTCCAACGTCCCGACCTCGGCGCAGATCAAATCGGCGATCCTGTTGGCAGGGTTGAGCGGCAGCGCACCGGTGCGGATCGTCGAGCCGAGCCCGAGCCGCGATCATAGCGAGATCATGCTCGGCCAGTTCGGCTGCCCGGTGGCGATGACCGATGGCGGGATCGAGCTTGGCGCGGCGCGCAAGCTGGTGGGATGCGACCTGGCCATCGGTGCCGATCCTTCCGCAGCCGCCTTCGCGCTGACCGCGGCGGCGATCGTTCCGGGATCGTCGGTCACGGTCGAAGGAATGCTGGTCAATGCGCTGCGCACCGGGCTGTATGAAGCGCTCGAGGAAATGGGTGCGACGGTCGAGGTGGCCAACGAGCGGATCGTTTCGGGGGAAGTCCTGGCCGATGTGACGGTCGGCTACGCGCGGCTGCAGGGCATAACCATCGCCGCCAACCGGATCCCGGCGATGATCGACGAGATACCGGCGCTCGCGGTCGCCGCCGCGCTGGCCGATGGCGAGACCTTGATCGAGGGGTTGGGCGAGCTGCGGATGAAGGAGAGCGATCGGCTCGGCGCGATCCTGGCCGGCTTGGTGGCGTGCGGAGTAACCGCGCTTGCCGATGGCGACACGTTGCGCATTTTCGGTCGCGAGAAAGCGCGCGGCGGAAACGTGCTGAGCCAGGGCGATCACCGGATCGCGATGGCCTTCCTGACGCTGGGGCTGGCCGCCGAGGGGCCGGTGGCGCTAGACGATGGCGCCATGATCGCGACCAGCTTCCCTGATTTCGTCGCCTCGATGCGCGCGTTGGGGGCGGATATCGGATGAGCATCAACCGCTTCGGTCATCTGCTGACCTTGACGACGTGGGGCGAGAGCCACGGGCCGGCGATCGGCTGCGTGGTCGATGGTTGCCCACCGGGGCTCGATCTCGACGAGGCGTGGGTGCAACGCTGGCTCGACCTGCGGCGGCCAGGGACGTCGAACCAGGTGTCGCCGCGGCAGGAGCCTGACCAGGTGCGCATCCTGTCGGGAATCTATGAAGGTCGAACCACCGGCACGCCGATTGCGATGATGATCGACAATGTCGATGCGCAGAGCGGCGATTATCCGACCGACGCGCCGCACCGACCGGGGCATGCGGATTTCACTTACGACGCGAAATACGGCCTGCGCGATCCGCGCGGCGGGGGGCGGGCTTCCGCAAGGGAGACGGCGATGCGGGTGGCTGGCGGCGCGGTGGCTCGGCTGGTGATCCACGAGGTCGAGATCGTCGCGCGGGTGATCGAGATCGGGGGCGTGACCGACGAGGCGGAATGGCCGACAATGCTCTCGGCGGCTCGAGAAGAAAACGACAGTTTCGGCGCGGTGGTGGAGTGTATTGCGACGGGCGTTCCGGCTGGCTGGGGGGCGCCGGTCTATGCCAAGCTCGATGCCGAGCTGGCCGGGGCGTGCATGGGGATCAACGCCGTTAAAGGAATCGAGATTGGCGAGGGGTTCGGCGCGGCGCGATTGATGGGCAGCGAAAGTCGCGAGGCGATGAAGGCGAGCGGGATCGACGGGGGGATTTCGACCGGCAAGCCGATCGTGGCGCGGGTGGCGTTCAAGCCAACGTCGAGCATCGGCATCGGCGGGCGGCACGATTCGTGCGTCGGGATCAGGGGAGCGCCGGTGGTCGAGGCGATGGTGGCTTTAGTGCTCGCCGACCACAAGCTGCTGCATCGCGGGCAATGTGGCTAATGGCATTTGAAGCGGTCGAACGGTTCGAGGCAGGCGATGCAGCGCCATAGCGCCTTGCAAGGGGTCGAACCGAAGCGGCTGATTTCCTCGGTGTCGGTCGAGCCGCATTGGGGGCAGGTCACACTGGGAGCATCATGTGGCGGAGCGATTCCGTAGGCGAGTAATGCGGCTTTTCCGGATTCGGTCATCCAGTCGGTGGTCCACGGCGGCGACAGGGTGGTTTCGATCGCGATGTCGCGAAAACCGTTTGAATCCAATGCTTTACGAATCAACATTTCGATTGCGTGGCTCGCGGGACAGCCCGAATAGGTCGGGGTGATCAGCACGCGCTGCGTATCGACCGCGCGGACGATGCCGAGATCAGTGATCGAGATGACCGGAATCTCCGGGTCCATTACCTCGTCGAGCACGGCCATGATCGCCGCCTCGCTCACACGCGTTCGATGATCATCGCGATGCCCTGCCCGACGCCGATGCACATCGTGCAGAGCGCAAGGCGGCCGCCGGTCCGCTGGAGTTCTTCGGTCGCGGTCAGCGCGAGGCGGGCGCCCGACATGCCAAGCGGATGGCCAAGCGCGATGGCGCCGCCATTGGGGTTCACATGGGCCGCATCGTCGGCGAGTCCGAGCTGCCGCATCACCGCCAGCCCTTGCGCGGCGAAGGCCTCGTTGAGTTCGACCACATCGATGTCGTTGATGTGGAGGCCAAGCCGGTCGAGCAATTTGGCGCTGGCCGGAGCGGGGCCGATGCCCATGATGCGTGGGCTCACCCCGGCGACTGCGGTGCCGAGCACGCGGGCGCGCGGGGTAAGGCCGTGGCGCTTGACCGCATCCTCCGAGGCGATGATCAGCGCCGCCGCGCCGTCGTTGATCCCCGACGCGTTGCCAGCGGTGATGGTGCCGCCGTCGCGGACGATCGGCCTGAGTTTGGCGAGCGCGTCTAGGCTGGTGAGACGCGGATGCTCATCGGTGTCGAACACCACCGGATCGCCTTTGCGCTGGGGTATCGTCACAGCGACAATCTCGGCGGCAAGGCGGCCACTGGCCAAAGCGGCGGCAGCGCGCTGCTGGCTGCCGTGTGCGAAAAGATCCTGGTCCTCGCGACTCACCCCATAGTCGCCCGCGACATTTTCGGCGGTTTCCGGCATCGAATCCACGCCATATCCGGCCTTTAGCTTGGTGTTGACGAAGCGCCAGCCGATGGTCGTGTCATAGACATTGTTCGCGCGGCTGAAGGCGGCGTCGGCTTTTGGCATGACGAACGGCGCGCGGGTCATGCTTTCGACCCCGCCGGCGATCATCAAGTCCGCCTCGCCCGCCTTGATCGACCGCGCGGCCATCGCCACCGCGTCGAGGCCGGAGCCGCACAAGCGGTTGATGGTCGTGCCGGGCGCGGTGTCGCCGAGCCCACCGAGCAAAGCCGCCATTCGCGCGACGTTGCGATTATCCTCGCCGGCCTGGTTGGCGCAGCCGAGGATGATGTCGTCGAGATGCGCCCAGTCGACGGCGGGGTTGCGCGCCTTCAAGGCGGCGAGCGGGATAGCGGCGAGATCGTCGGGGCGAACGCCGGCCAACGCACCGCCGTAGCGGCCGATCGGGGTGCGGATGGCATCGCAGATATAGGCTTGGGTCATTGAGCTACCTAATCCGCTCGTGTCGAGCGAAGTCGAGACACGTCCCTCGACGAAGGCTCGGAACAAACGGTTTGGGGCATTGGAGTCAGATCACACCCCGTCGCATCTGGTCGAGTTCGATGCTTTCAAACAGGGCTTTGAAATTGCCTTCGCCGAAGCCTTCATTGCCCTTGCGCTGGATGATTTCGAAGAAGATTGGGCCGATCACATTCTGGGTGAAGATCTGCAGCAGCAGTCCCTGCCCTTCGGTCGGTGCGCCGTCCATCAGGATATTGCGCTTCTCCAATTCCGGGATCGATTCGGAATGGCCAGCGATGCGATCGTCGAGCAGTTCGTAATAAGTGTCGGGCGTGTCCTGGAACGGAATGTCGCGGGCGGCGAGGATGTCGACGGCCTTGTAAATATCGTCCGATCCGAGCGCGATATGCTGGATCCCCTCGCCTTTATATTCGTGCAGATATTCCTCGATCTGGCTTTTGTCGTCCTGGCTCTCATTGATTGGAATGCGCAGCTTGCCGCACGGGCTGGTCATCGCCTTGGAAATCAGGCCGGTTACCTTGCCCTCGATGTCGAAGTAGCGAATCTCGCGGAAGTTGAAGAGCTTCTCGTAGAAATCGGCCCAGTGCGACATGCGCCCGCGATTCACATTGTGGGTGAGGTGATCGAGGTAGGTGAGATGCGAATCCGCGCTGCGCATCTTTTCCTGCCAGCCGGGTTCGAAGGTGAAGTCGGTGTCGTAGATCGAGCCCCCATTGCCAGAGTCGCCGCCATATTGGTCGACGAAATAAAGCCGCGATCCGCCGATCCCCTCGATGCACGGAATGGCCAGTTCGCCCTCGCTGACATCGGTGACGACGTCGGTCGCTCCGAGCCCGATCGCGCGGCGGTGGGCGGCGGCGGCATCCTTGACCCGAAACGCCATGGCGCAGGCACACGGGCCGTGGGCGGCGGCGAATTCGGCCTCGAAACTGTCGGGTTCGGCATTGATAATGAAGTTGATGTCCCCCTGGCGGTGGAGGGTGACGTCCTTGCGCTTGTGCTTCGCCACCGCCGGAAAACCCATGCGGGTGAACAGGTCGCGGAGGTGCTGCGCATCGGGCGCGGCATATTCGACGAATTCGAACCCGTCGGTACCCATCGGATTCTCGAGGCCAAGCGGGCCGAGTTCGATGGACGGGGCGGTGGTGGACATGGGGCTCTCCTACGGGTTGGCGACCCTCTGCGCCGGTGGACGTTGGTTTTCAAGGTTTTGGGGAAGAAGGGGTTTCACACGAAGGCACGAAGGCGCGAAGAAGGGGCGCCGACCCGTCGCTAGCTTCGCGAGAAAATCCTTTCTCTTCGCGCTTCCGCGCGTGATTCTCTCCCCTTCGTGCCTTCGTGTGAAATCAAACTGGATTGCTTCGGCGCTTCGCTTCTCGCAATGACGGGCACATGGACATTCCCGATGGATGGACGGCGAGCGCGGATGGATTGGCGATCGAGAAGAGCATTCGCTTCAAGGATTTTTCCGAAGCGTTCGCCTTTCTCACTCGGGTCGCGCTGCATGCCGAGAAGGTTGATCATCACCCGGAATTTACGTCCGTCTGGAACCGGGTTGATTTCCGACTGACCAGCCATGACAAAGGCGGGGTCACCGGGCGCGATGTGGCGCTGGCGGGGGCAATTGACCGGTTATTTGGCGACCGGCTGGCGGGCAGCTAGGCGATGACGCCCGACCATTATGCCACGTTGGGGGTGAGCCCGACGGCCAAGTCGGCGGTGATCCGCGCGGCCTATCTGGCGCTGATGCGGGAATATCATCCCGACCGGAATCCTGACCCGGTCGCAGTCGAGCGGGCGCAAGCGATCATCGCCGCGTACAAGGTGCTGGGCGATTTCGATCAGCGTGATCATTATGACTGGGATCGGCGGCGCGAGCGCGAAGCGGCGGCGGCAGCGGCAGCGAAACGTCCGCGGCGGATCCGGGCCGGGGAGCTTGGCGCGGGGGCGATCGGGCTGGCAGCGGTCAGCGTCTGGATGGTGATGCCCACGCCAACGCGCGAGCCGGTTATAACCAAGCCGGAGGCTGCGGAGGCGCGAGTACTGCCAGTGGCGAAGGCAAGGCCCAAGCCAGAGGTGAAGCAAGTCGCGGTGGCGGCCCCAGCCAAAGTGAAGGTCGATAAGCGCGATCCTGTGGCCAAAGTCGAGAGGGTCGAACCGCGCGCCGAGCCGGTGCGGGTGGCGAAGGCCGAGCCAGTGCGGGTGGCGAAGGTCGAGCCAGTGCGGGTGGCGGTCCAAGCCAAGCCGACGGTGGAGCGAGTGGCGGTGGTGCGATTGGCCGCGGTCAAACCCCCCGCGCCGCGCGCGGAGCCAAAATCACCCCCGGCGCCGATCAGAAGCGCGGCCAGATCGGCGCCGCCGGCGGC
>JBDSOV010000214.1:0-2849 GCA_039914575.1 Sphingomicrobium sp. | reverse complement strand
TGCGCCGCCGGTCGAAGCAAAGCGCGTCGCGTTCCTGCCCAAGCGGGCCGCCACGCTGGGCGGAATCGATGTGCCCGAGGCCGAGCAGGTGGCGATCCTTGAGCGGCTCGGGTTCAGGATCGAGGGTGGCGAGGCGATCGTCCCAAGCTGGCGCCGCGACGTCGATGGAAGCGCCGATCTGGTGGAGGAAGTGGTGCGGATCGTCGGCTATGACAACATCATTTCCACCGCGCTGCCGCGGGCCGATGGCGTGGCCAGGGCAACCGCAACGCGCGGGCAAATGATGGAGCGCCGGATCCGCCGTGCCGCGGCCTCGCGAGGCCTCGACGAAGCGATCAACTGGAGCTTCATTTCCGGGGTCGAAGCCGATCTGTTCGGCGGCGCTGCGCATATCCTCGCCAATCCGATCAGCGAGGAGATGAAGCATATGCGTCCCTCGTTGGTCCCCGGACTGGCCGCCGCCGCACGGCGCAACGCCGATCGCGGGGCCAGCGCGATAAGCCTGTTCGAAGTTGGCCGGCGCTACCTGGCCGATGGCGAGAAACCGACGGTCGGCCTGCTGCTGGCGGGCGAGCGCGTTTCACGCGAATGGCAGTCGGGCAAGGCGCGCGGTTTCGACGTATTCGATGCCAAGGCCGAGGTGCTCGCGCTGCTCGACGCGGCCGGGGTGCCGGTGGCAAACCTCCACCTGACGATGGATGCCGGGCCGACCTGGCATCCGGGACGCTCGGCCAAATTGGGGCTTGGGCCAAAAGTGCTGGCGGCGTTCGGCGAGCTCCATCCGCGCATTGCCAAGGCGCTCGACGCCCCCGCCGGGACGGTCGCGGCCGAGCTGTACCTCGACATGATTCCCGCGCCGCGCAAGCCCGAGCGGGCGCGTCCCGCCTTTGCCCCGCCGACGCTCCAGCCGCTGACCCGCGACTTCGCTTTCTTGGTGCCGGCCGAACTCGCCGCCGATGCGTTGGTCCGCGCGATCCGCGGGGCCGACAAGGCGCTGATCACGGCAGCGCGGTTCTTCGATCGCTACGAGGGCGAACAGGGATTGAGCCTGGCCATTGAAGTCACGCTTCAGCCGCTCGACAAGAGCCTGACCGACGCCGAAATCGGTGACGTATCGGGCAAGGTCATCGCTGCGGCGGCGAAACTTGGGGCTAGCCTGCGAGGCTAGTTGAGCACATTAATCGCGGCGTGGACCCGCGCTTCGATGTCGGCGCGCTTGAGCCCCGGGGGGATCACCTCGCCGACCTTGAAATGGATCGTCCCCGATTGCTTGGGCCCGCCGCGCGGCCACAAATGCCCGCTGTCATGCGCGATCGGCACCACCGGCAGCCCGAGCGCTCGATACAGGCCGGCGAAGCCTGGCTGCAACGGCGGCGCCTCGCCAGGCGCGACGCGCGTTCCCTCCGGAAAGATGATCACCGGCCGGCCGCCCGCAATCGCCGCCTTGGCCGCGACCATCATATTGCGCAGCGCCCTGGCCCCGGCCTCGCGATCGACCGGGATCACCCCGTAGCGAAGCGTCACCCAGCCGAACAACGGGATCACCGTCAGCTCGCGCTTCATCACCACCACCGGGGTCCGGGCGAAGCGCAACGTATCGACCGCCTCGACCATCGCCTGATGCTTGACCGCAATCAAATAGGCCCCATCGGGGATGTCGCCGTCCCATTCGAAGCGGATTCGCAGCACCTTGCGCACCAGCCAGTAATGATAGGCCGACCAGGCATGAACCTGGCGCTGCACCGGACGGCTGCCGAACGGCGCGACGAGGATCACGCTCAGCACATAATAGAGTGTGCCGGGGTAAAACATCGCCGCGAACAGCAATGAGCGTAGCCAGGCCATCAGATGTCGAGCCACACCGCCAACCGCCGCAGGATATATTTGTTATACTCAGCGAACAGGGTCATGAACTTGGGCTCGCTCTTCACCGCGTCGCGGACGATCGTCACCTTGCCGTCGAGCTGGCGTTCGAATTCATAGGCCGCGCGCCGCATGTGCCAATCGCTGGTGATCAGCCGGGCGGAGCGAAAGTTGCGCCGTTCCAGCCAGCGCCGCGCTTCCTCGGCATTGGATCGCGTGTCGACCGATTCGGAGCCGAGATCGACGCAGCATTGCACCAGCCGCCGCCGCCCCTTCAGCCGGCGAACCAGATCACCCTTGGTGACCAACGGGTCGGCCCCGGCGATCAGCAGGCGCTGGCCCTTGCCTTCGCCAAGCTCGTCAACCGCATGTTCGATGCGGCCGCCGCCGCCGGTGATGACGACAATCGCGTCGGTCCGGGGCGCGTCGCTTGGTGCCGGAGCGCCGAGCGTCACCCCGAACAGCAGGAAACCGAACGCATAAAGGATCAGCAGCAGCGCGCCGAAGCGGACGATCACAGGCCAATCCTCATCACAGACTGGCCCTCAACGCTTTCAGCACCGCCATCCGGGCGACGATCGTGGCAAGGATCGTCCCGGCAAGCGGCAGCAAGGCGAGCAAAAGCACATCGCGCGAGCCGAGCAGCGGCCCGCCGGTCAGATCGGCCAGCCAGGTCGATCCGCCGCCGGCGATCACCAGCAGCACGATCCCCGCCGCGACCGCGCCGGCGGTGCCGCCGGTCAGCGCATCGAGCGCGATCTTGCGCTGGAACAGTCGCGCGACCTGGTCGTCAGTCGCGCCAATGCCGTGCATCACGTCGATCGTCGAACGATGCGTGTCGAGCGTTCCGCGTGCGGCGAGCACCACCGCAGCGGCGGTGGCGAGCGCGATTAGCAGCACCAGAGTCAGCGCCAGCCAGCTCAGCGAGCGGACCGCGCCGAGCACCGGGCCGAGCGAATCCTTATGCGCCACGAAGCGCGCGCCGG
>JBDSOV010000203.1:0-2523 GCA_039914575.1 Sphingomicrobium sp. | reverse complement strand
GAGCGACTGATCGCCGACGATGAGTTCGCCGAATGGGCCTATGTGTTCGATCATCGCTACGGCAGCCCCAAGGAGCCGATCAAGGAAGCTCTGAAGGACGGGCGCGACATCTTGTTCGATATCGACTGGCAGGGCACCCAGCAGCTCGAATATGCCTTCCGTACCGACCTCGTGCGGATCTTCATCCTGCCACCATCGATGCCCGAGCTTGAGCAGCGGCTCCATGATCGCGGCACCGACAGCGACGAAGTGATTGATTTCAGGATGCGCCGCGCCGCGGTCGAGATTGGCCACTGGGCCGAATATGATTATGTCCTGATCAACGACGACGTCGAGCGCTGCTCGCGCGACGTCCAGGCGATCGTCACCGCCGAGCGGCTGCATCGCGAACGCCAGCCTTACCTCATGCAATTCGTCCGCGAACTGGTCGCCCGTCCTAACTGATTTGGCGCCCTAACTGATCAGATCGAGGAAGGCGGCCGCCGCAAGGAAGTCGTTGCGCTTCGCGTCGAGCGTTGCCTCGGCCTCGGCATCGCTGCCCCATTTCTCAAGCTGCCAGCGCTCGTCGAGGCTGACCGCTTCCCACGCCGCCTCGGGCGGAATCGCCTTCTCCAGCACCGCCAGCCCGGCGACCAGCGACCCCCCGATCGTCACCAGCGGCGACAAAGCGGCGAGCCGGAAACGATCGAGACTGGTCACTGCGTGACCAAGTTTGGCGATGGTCTCGCTCGGCTGGGCGAGGTGGATGATTCCCTTGCAGATGGCGAAATCGACATCGTAACGCCGTCGCGCCCAGCCAAGCAGCGCGTCCCACGCCTCGATTTGACGCTCGACCAACGGGGACGGCCCCTCGGCGCGATAGCAAAATTGGTCGTTTTCGGCGTAGCGCGTGATCCCTGCGACAAGCTCGTCGTCGGCGCGGTCGATCGCCGCATTGGCAAGCCCGGTGAACGGCATGGCGCGCGGATCGACCGTCTCGCCCACCGCCGCCCATTCCGCCTTTATTGCCTCGGCCATCGCCCGCGTCGGCACCACCAATTGGGTCTTCGCCGGAGTTTTGAGTGATCGCCCATCGAGCGCCACGCCGAAGCCGGCGTCGCCTTCGATCACCGACGCACCGGTCCAGAAACGCTTCACTTCTTGTCCCACGACCGTTTCAGGATGCGCGGCGCGACCACTGTGTCGATCGCACCGACCGCCACCAATATCCCGCCGAGCAACGGCCAGCCGCCGGGCCGGACCAGATCGGTTAGCATCACCGCCATGCCAAGCATGAAGATCGCCAGCCCCGCCAGTCGCACCAGCGCAAACAATTGGAAACGCTTCTTCCACAGCAGTTCGTCGTCAGTCATGTTTGCTCCCCGATCCAGCGTTGCGACAGCGCGACCAATTCGGCCGGGTCGAGCGCCACCGAATGGGCACCCGCATCGCGCAATTCGGCCTCGTCGTGATAGCCCCACCCGGCGCCGATCGCCCCGCAGGCGGCATTGCGCGCTGAACCCATGTCCCACGCGGTGTCGCCGATGAACACGGTCTCAGCCGCGCTGCTCCCGGCCTCGGCGATCGCTGCCAGCACCATCGAGGGGTGCGGCTTGGACGGGTGACTGTCGGCGGTCTGGAGGGTGACGAAATGGTCGGTGATTTCATGCGCGTCGAGACAATGGGTGAGGCCCCGCATGCTCTTGCCGGTCGCCACCCCGAGCACCCAGCCGTCGGCGCGAAACCCGTCGAGCGCAGCGATGATGCCGTCGAACAACGGTTCCTCGACCACCCCCTTGCTGCGCATTGCAAAAAAAGCGTCCTTGTAGGTCTGTGACAATGCCGCATGGTCGCCGTCGGGGACCAGTGCCGCAAACGCTTCGTCGAGGCTCAATCCGATGACCTTCCGGGTCACCGCACGCGGCGGACAATCCAGCCCGTGGCTGTCGAACGTCGACTTGAGCGCGCGGTGGATCGTCCCGCCGCTGTCGACCAATGTGCCGTCGCAGTCGAAGATCGCCAGCTTGCTCATCTTTTGGCGGGCGGTTTTCCGGTCGGCTTGCGGGCGGGTTTGCCGGGCGGCGTTCCAGCTGGCTTGCCGGTCGGCTTCCCCGTCCCCCGGCCAAGCGGTTTGGCCGGTGGCTTGCCTGTCCCCCGGCCAGCCGGTTTGGCCGGCGGTTTTCCGGTTGGCTTGCCGGCCTCCGAACGACTCCCGCGACTGCGCCGCTCGCCCTTTCGCTCGCGGCGCCGCGTCTTGGCCGCCGCCGCCACCCGCCGCGCCTTGACCTCGGGGTCGGTCTTGTAATCGAACGTGTCCATCGGCAGCGCGTCGCCCGCCAGCGGGTCGAAGCCAAGCATCTTGAGGCTGTCGGCGAAATGGTCAGGGAGTTCGGCGCTGCCGTCGATCATCACCCCGTCGGGCCCTTCGATCCGCAGCCGCCGCGCATGGAGGTGCATCTTGCGGCTGACCCCGCCGGTCAGGAACGCTTCGGGCCCGCCATATTTGGCGTCGCCGACAATCGGATGGCCGATCGCCGCCATGTG
>JBDSOV010000154.1:0-2716 GCA_039914575.1 Sphingomicrobium sp. | reverse complement strand
CCGCGAGGTCGCCCATCTCGGTCGAGATTTTGGACAGCGACTTTTCGTCAGCACCCGCGACGATCGGGGTGATCAGCCCGCCGGAGATGCTGACCGCGACCGAAATGTCGGCGCGGCTATATTTGATGAGCGTGTCACCGGCGAAGCTGACGTTGCATTCGGGGACTTCGATCAGCGCGACGGCGAGCGCCTTGATCAGCATGTCGTTGACCGAAAGCTTGATGCCGCGTCCGGCGAGTCCGGCGTTGATCTCGCCGCGCAGTTTGAGCAATCGGTCGAGCTGGATATCGACCGTTAGGTAGATGTGCGGGACCTGCTGCTTCGACTCGGTCAGCCGCCGCGCGATGGTCTTGCGCATGTTGCTGAGCTTGACGATTTCGTGCGGGATATCGCCCGGCTCGGCGGCGGCGGACTGCGGAGCCGATGCGGCCGATGGCGCGGCCTTCGGTCCGCCTGCATTGGCGCCAAGATCGGCGCGAACGATGCGACCGCCGGGGCCGCTACCAATGAGCGACGCGAGCTCGATCCCCTGCGCTTCGGCCAATCGGCGGGCGAGCGGGGAGGCCTTGATCCGATCTCTGGTGTCCGCCTTCAGCGCGGGCGCCGGTTCGGGCGCCGCCGCCGGGGTTTCACCACCACCCTTAGCGGGCGGCGCGGGCGCGGGTTTGGGCTCGTCTTTCTTGGGTGCGGGAGTGGCGTCGGCCTTCGGCGCGGGCGCCTCGGCGATTTCACCGTCTCCCGCCATGATCGCGATCGGGGTGCCGACTTTTACCCCGTCGCTGCCCTCCGCGACCAAAATCTTCGAAATCACGCCTTCGTCGACCGCCTCGAATTCCATCGTCGCCTTGTCGGTTTCGATCTCGGCGAGCAGGTCGCCCGATTTGACCGTATCGCCTTCCTTGACCAGCCATTTGGCCAAGGTCCCTTCCTCCATCGTCGGCGACAAAGCGGGCATTTTGAGTTCGATCGGCATGGTGCTTCCCGGCTGGCAATGAGTCGCTGGGCACAAACGCCAAAGCGACCCCATGGGTCAAGGGCGGCTTGCCATTGAAAAGGGATTCGCGCAGCAGTGACGGCATGAACGGGGCCATTGAAGAGAAGCGCACCTACCTGGTGGTGATCGATGACAGCCCGGAGGCGCGCACCGCTTTGCACTTCGCCGCGCGCCGCGCCGCCAAGACCAATGGTGCGGTCGAGGTGCTGGCGGTGGTCGAGCCGCAGGATTTCGTCCAATGGGGCGGGGTCCAGGCGGCGATTGAGGAAGAACAGCGCCTGCGGATCGAAGCCAGCGTCGCCTCGTCGGTCGGCGAGATCATGGACGCGGCGGGCATCCAGCCCAGCATCATCGTCAGCCCGGGCGATCCGGTGGCGGCGGTGCGCGGACTGATTGGCACGCGCAGCGACATTGCGGCGCTGGTGCTCGGCGCCGCGCCGTCGGGCAACCCCGGCGTGCTGGTCGCCAATTTCACCGGCACTGACGCGGGCAAATTGCCATGTCCGGTGATGATCATCCCCGGCGGATTAAGCGACGAGCAGCTCGAACGGCTGAGCTAAAGCACTCGGCCGAGGATTTCGCCGAGCGCCACGCAGCCTGCCTCGTCCTCGGCATCGAACCGGGCTTGGGCTGGGCTGTCGAGGTCGAGCAATGCGATCACCACGCCATCCCTGACGATCGGCACCACCAATTCGCTGTTTGACGCGCTGTCGCATGCGATGTGGCCGGGGAAAGCATGAACGTCGTCAATGCGCTGGACCTGGCGGGTTTCGGCGGCGATGCCGCACACGCCCTCGCCAAATTTGATGCGGATGCAGGCCGGACGGCCCTGGAATGGACCAAGCACCAGCTCGCCGCCTACATTGCGGTAGAAACCGGCCCAGTTGAGCGCCGGCAGCGTCTCCCAGATCAGCGCCGCGGCATTGGCCATGTTGGCGATCGGGTCGGGCTCACCCCCAACCAGCCCGCGCAATGCCGACGCGAGGTCGCTGTACATCACAGACTTGTCGGTGGCGTCGATCTTGTGGTCGTACATCAATAGTCCGTCACTTTCCCGCGTCCGGCCTTCACAACGGCGCGGCCCTTCTTGGTGTCGACCCGTCTCGCCTTGGCCGCACGGCTTGGCTTGGTCGGGCGGCGCTTGGCCTGGACAATATGGGCCTGCGCAATCATTTGCGCCATCCGCAGCCGCGCATCCTCGCGGTTCGACTCCTGCGAGCGGAAGCGGCGGGCGGTTATCACCAGTTCGCCGCCGAGCGTCATCTTGCTCCCGGCAATGATCTTCAATCGCTGGAAGACATGCGGTTCGAGGCCGAGCCGGTAGACATCGACCCGCAGTTGGCAGGCGGTCGCGACTTTGTTGACGTTCTGCCCGCCCGGCCCGCTCGCGGCGAGGAATTTCTCGCTCAAGGCATCCTCGGGCAAAAACACGTCCTCGGGTTTCACGGCAGCAGGTCCAGCCAGCGGCCGAACCGCTCGGGCACTGGCGCGGTGACATCGATCGGCTCCTTGGGCTCGCGCGGCAGGCCGATCCGCCAGGCGTGAAGCAGCAATCCGCTGTCGGGCAGGATCATGTCGCCCGGCTCGTCATCATCGTCGGCGCGGCAATAGACCGGATCGCCGACGATCGCGGCGCCGAGGCCTCGGGCGGCGTGGACGCGGATCTGGTGAGTGCGGCCGGTCGAGGGGAGGAATTCAACCAGGCTCTGGCCGTCGATTGAT
>JBDSOV010000105.1:0-2742 GCA_039914575.1 Sphingomicrobium sp. | reverse complement strand
GAATTGACCGACGGATGAAAGCGGCGGGCGCGCTGCCCGCTTGCTTTCATCCGCGGTTCAGGCAGCCAATGGGAGAGCAAGGCATGAACCGCCTCCCCCTCCGGTTGATGCGATTGGTGATGCTCGGCCTGGCGCTGGCGTTTGCCGCAATCCAGCCGGCAGCGGCGCAATCGATCCTGCGCGACAGCGAAACCGAATTAATGTTCCGCGAGATGTCGCGGCCGTTGATCCAGGCTGCCGGGCTCGACCCCGCCAACGTCAAGATCGTGCTGATCAACGATGACGAAATCAACGCCTTCGTGGCCGGCGGGCAAATCGTCTATATCCACAGCGGGCTGCTGACCCGCGCCGACAATGCCAACCAGCTGCAGGGCGTGATCGCCCACGAGCTGGGCCATGTCGCGGGCGGACACATCATCCGCATCGGCGAGGGAGCCAAGGCGGCGACCGGGATTACCTTGCTGTCACTGGTGCTCGGCGCGGCGGCGATTGCGGCGGGGGCGAGCGACGCCGGAATGGGCATCATCATGGCCGGACAGCGCGCCGCGATGGGCAATTTCTTCGCCTTCACCCGCGCCCAGGAAAGCTCGTCCGACCTCGCCGGCGCATCCTATCTGTCCAAAGCCGGTTATAGCGGCAAAGGCAGCCTCGATTTCTTCAAGAAATTGCAGAACCAGGAATATCGCCTCGCGATCTACGCCAAGGACAGTTACGATCGCACCCATCCCTTATCGAGCGAGCGGATCGCGGCGCTGACCCAGATCTACAAGAAGGATCCGGCGTGGGATAAACCGACCGATCCGGCGATCGAAGCGCGGTTCCAGCGGGTCAAGGCCAAGCTGATCGGCTTCGTCAATGCGAAGAATGCGGTGACCTTCTACCCCGAGAGCAACCAGAGCGCGCCGGCGCATTATGCGCGGGCCTATGCCTATCACCTCGGCGCCTACCCGGACAAAGCGCTGTCCGAGGCCGACGCCTTGCTCGCCGTCGCGCCAAACGACCCTTTCTTCCTTGAGTTGAAAGGCCAGATATTGCTCGAATCGGGCCGCCCGAAGGATGCCATTCCGGTGCTCCGCCAGTCGGTCGCTTTGGCCCCCGACCAGCCGATGATCGCGGTCATGCTCGGCCACGCACTGATCGCGACCGAGAATGGCCAGAATTTCGCCGAAGCGAAGTCGGTGCTCAAGACTGCGGTCAATCGCGACAATGACAATCCGTTTGCCTGGATGCAGCTCGGCATCGTCTATGATCGGGAAGGTGATCGGGCGCGGGCGGCCCTTGCCACCGCCGAACGCAACAACCTCGAGGGCAAGCCCAAGCTGGCGCTGGTCAGCGCCAGGATGGCGATGGCGGGCATCCCCACGGGCACGCCCGACTTCATCCGCGCGCAGGATATTGCGATGGTTTCGTGCGCCGAATTGAAAAAAGACAAAAAAGACAAAAAGGTCAATTGCGAACAATGAGCGACAACCAGGGCACCGCGCGGCCAAATAGCCCGTGGATCGCGGCGATCGGCGGGGGGCTGATCGGATCGCTGGCGACCGCCGGACTGTTGTTGCTCGCCGCGCCGCAACTGATCGGGCCCAAGCTGGTGCGCGATGCCTTGATCAAACAACCGCAGATATTGGTCGACGCATCGGACGCGCTTCGCGACGGGCAATATGCGCCAATGCTCAGCGCCAATCGCGCCGCGCTGGAGACGCCGTTCGGGTCGTCGTGGAAGGGATCGGCCAAGCCCGACGTGGTGATGACCTATTTCTACGATTACGCCTGCGGATATTGCCGCAAGTCGAACCCCGATATCGAGCGGCTGGTGGCCGAAGATAAAGGTTTGCGCGTTGTCTACCGCGAATTGCCGATCCTCGGGCCGGACAGCGTCGCCGCGTCGCGGGTCGCGCTCGCCGCGTCAAAAGACGGCAAATTCGGCGCGTTTCACGATGCTTTGTACGAGGCCGGGCGGCCGAGCACCGAGACGATCGCCCTCGTCGCCAATCGCCTGGGGATTACCCCCAATCAGGCGCGCGACCCGGCGATCGAAACCGAAATCAGCAAGAATATGAACCTCGCTGGCCAATTGGGCGCGACTGGCACGCCGTTGTTCGTGATCGGCGATCGGGTAATGAATTCAGCGGTCGGCTACGATCTGCTCAAGCAAGCGATCGCGGCGGCGCGAGCGAAGGGTTAGTCGCCCACTTCCTCGTCCCGCCCCTTGAACCCCTGCGCGATCACATACCATTCGCTCGAATCCTTGCGGCTGGCTGGGGGCTTGGCGTGTTTGACGGTCCTGAAGTGGCGCTTGAGTTCCGCGACCAGCCCGTGATCTGCGCCGCCGGCGAGGACCTTGGCGACGAACGCGCCGCCAGGCTTCAGTACCTCGACCGCGAACTCGAGCCCGGCCTCGACCAGCCCCATGGTGCGCAAATGGTCGGTCTGGGCGTGGCCGACGGTGTTGGCCGCCATGTCGCTGAGGACGAGGTCGGGCGCAACATCGCCGAGCGCCTCGCGCAGCTTCGCGGGCGCGGCATCGTCCATGAAATCCATCTCGAGGATCGCGACCCCCTCGATCGGGTCGGTCGGCAGCAGGTCGATCCCCGCCACCGCCGCCCTGGGAATCTTGCGCCGCACCACCTGGCTCCAGCCGCCCGGCGCAATGCCCAGATCGACCACCGCGGTAGCGCCGCGCAGCAGCCCGAACTTGTCGTCCAGCTCGAGCAATTTATAGGCGGCGCGGCTGCGATAGCC
>JBDSOV010000086.1:0-3998 GCA_039914575.1 Sphingomicrobium sp. | reverse complement strand
GGGCGGGCGTGGTTGGAGATTTCATAGGCCGGGATGCCCGCGGCCTTGGTGCGCGCTTGCGTGAGCTCGAACAAGGCCGCGCTGGTCTCGGCGTCGAGCGGCTCGAACTCGTGTTTCGCCACCATCGAGGCGAAGCGGGTGCCGGGCTCGATCGTCAATTGATAGAGTGAGAGATGTTCGGTGCCTAGGACCATTGCCCGATCCAGGTCGCGCGACCATTTCGCCGCGTCGTCGCCAGGCAGCGCATAAATCAGATCGAAGCTGACCCGGTCGACCGCGGATTGCGCGGCGGCCAGCGCGCGCTACCCCTCGTCGGCGCTGTGGGCGCGGCCGAGGAAGGCGAGGGCGGCATCGTCGAAGCTCTGCAGGCCGAGGCTGATGCGATTGACTCCGGCGGCGGCGAGATCGGCGAAGTTGGCGGCTTCGGCGCTGTTGGGATTGGCCTCGAGGGTGGTTTCAAGGTCGTCGCTGGCGGCCCAATGGCCCCGCGCGGCGGCGATCACCGCTTCGACCGTGGCGGGCGGCATCAGCGAGGGAGTGCCGCCGCCGAAGAAGATCGACGTCAGGCGGCGGTCGGGGAGGAGCGCGGCTTCATGGGCGAGGTCGGCAAGCAAAGCGTCGCGCCACGCGGCTTGGTCGACGGTGTCGCGGACGTGGCTGTTGAAATCGCAGTACGGGCATTTGGAGACGCAAAACGGCCAGTGGACGTAGAGGGCCAACGATTTTGCCGCCTCTAAAGTCCGTTCGTCCCGAGCCTCGTCGAGGGACCCTGGCGCGGATGTGTCTCGACTTCGCTCGACACAAACGGAATTGGGTGGCGCGTGGCGTGTCTCGACTTCGCTCGACACAAACGGCTTCATTTTTCGCCCAGCGCCGCCTCAAGCAAATTGAATGCTGCGGCCCGGTGGCTGATCGCATGCTTGGCTTGCGGCTCTATCTCGCCAAAGGTCTGGTCCATGCCAGCGGCGGCGAACATCGGGTCGTAGCCGAAGCCGTTGTCGCCGCGCGGTGGCCACACGAGGGTGCCGTGGACCTTGCCTTCGAAGCTCTCGATCGCGCCATCGGGCCAGGCCAGCGACAATGCGCAGACGAAATGGGCATCATGGCCGACGTCGGGACCCGCGGCCTCGACTTCACGCCAAACGCGTTCCATCGCGCAGCCGAAATCGCGTGTTCCTTCCTCATCTTCTGCCCAACGCGCGGAGAAAATTCCGGGCAGGCCGTGGAGCGCGTCGACGGCGAGACCGCTGTCGTCGGCCAGCGCGGGAAGTCCCGACAGGTCCGCCGCTTCGCGCGCCTTCAACTCGGCATTGTCGACGAAAGTGTTTCCAATTTCTTCGGGCTCGGGAAGGTCGAGTTCGGCCGCGCCGACGCACTCGATCCCGTGCGGCGCAAGTAACTCGCGGATTTCGCGCAATTTGCCGACGTTATGCGTGGCGATGACCAGCTTTGGGCCAATTTGTTTCATCGGCCGGTCGCCGCCAGCTGAGCTTTGAAGATGTCGGCGCAGCCGATCTTGGCGAGGCGGAGCAATCGGAGCAGGGCTTCGTCGTCGAAGGTTGCGCCCTCGGCCGAGATTTGCGCTTCGACGATCGCGCCGTCGCCGGTCAGCACGAAATTGCCGTCCGACCCGGCTGATGAATCCTCGATATAGTCGAGGTCGAGCACCGCATTGCCGTCATGGATGCCGCACGACACTGCGGCGACCTGGGTCTGGATCGGGTCGATCGCGAGGTTCAATTTGTCGACAGCGATGCGCAATGCGACCCACGCGCCCGAGATTGACGCGGTACGGGTGCCGCCATCGGCCTGGATGACATCGCAATCGACCACGATCTGGCGCTCGCCGAGCGCTTTCAAATCGACCACGGCGCGAAGGCTGCGCCCGATCAGCCGCTGGATTTCCTGTGTGCGGCCCGATTGCTTGCCCTTGGCTGCCTCGCGATTGCCCCGCGTGTGGGTGGCGCGGGGCAGCATGCCATATTCGGCGGTGACCCAGCCCTGGCCCTTGCCGCGCAGGAATGGCGGGAGCTTGTCCTCGACCGATGCCGTGACCAATACCCGGGTGTCGCCGAAGCTGACCAGGCACGAGCCTTCGGCATGGATGGTGAAGCCGGGCTCAAAGGTCAAAGCTCGCATCTGGTCGAAAGCGCGGCCGCTGGGGCGCATATCATTCTCCTGGAAAGTGGTTGGCGGCTCCCTAGACCGAGCGGCGCCGCAATCCTAGATGGGTCGCATAATGACCACCCCCTTGCCCGAACTGACCGACCGCATGCGCCACATCTTCGGGCTGGTGGTCGATGCTTACATCGAGCGCGGGGTGCCGGTCGGGTCGAAGATGCTGGCGGGCAATGTCAGTCTGTCGCCGGCCTCGATCCGCGGGGTGATGCAGGAATTGGAGGAGCGCGGGCTGCTGACCCATCCGCACACGTCGGCCGGGCGGGTGCCGACCGAGAGCGGGCTTCGCCTGTTCGTCGACGGGATCATGCAGGCGACCCTGCCCGCTGCCGCCGAACGCGCGCAGATCGAGGCGCAGATGGAGCGGTACGGATCGATCGAGGAAGCCTTGTCGGGCGCGACCGCAGCTTTGTCCGGCCTGTCGGCCTGCGCCGGCGTGGTGCTGACCCCGAAGCGCGAAATGCGGCTCAAGCAATTGAATTTCGTGCCGTTGTCGCCGACCCGCGCGCTGGCGGTGCTGGTCGGGATGGACGGCGGGGTCGAGAATCGGATGGTCGAATTGGTGCCGGGGACCAGCGCGGTGGCGCTGGCCGAGGTCGCCAATTACGTCAGCGCGCGCTTGTCCGGACTGACGTTGGGCGAGGCGGAGGCGCGGCTGCGGCTGGAGATAGGCGAGCGGCGCGAGGCGATCGACAGCGCGGCGGCGGAACTGGTCGCTTCGGGACTAGCCGCGTGGAGCAAGGATGCGGCGCAGCGCCCGGTGCTGATCGTGCGCGGCCAGGCCAACCTCATCGATCAGTCGACGGCGGAAGATCTCGAACGGGTGCGCAAATTGCTCGACGAGCTTGAGGACCGGCAGGAGATTGCGCGACTGCTTGAGGGTGCGCGCGACGGCGACGGGTGCCGGATTTTCATCGGATCGGAAAATCGGATGTTCGCTTTGTCGGGCTCGAGCGTTATCGCCGCACCCTATCGCGACAGCGACGATCGGGTGATCGGGGTGGTCGGCGTGATCGGCCCGACGCGGTTGAACTATGCCCGGGTGGTCCCCATGGTTGATTTTACCGCGCAAGCACTGACGAGATGGATGGCATGAACGACAACGAAGACGAGTATCACGACGAGGCCGAAGAAATTCGCGCTGCGACCGCGGCGGATGCGCCTGAATTGGCCGAGCATGATCGTGTGGCCGAGCTGGAGCGGGCGCTGGAAGCGGCCAACTCCAAGGCGCTCTACGCCGCCGCCGAGCAGCAGAATGTGCGCCGCCGGCTGGAGAAAGAGATGGCCGATGCGCGCACTTATGCCGCTGCCGGATTCGCCCGCGACATGCTGGCGATCAAGGATCATATCGACCGCGCGCTGGCCGCGGTCAGCGACGAGCTCCGCGCCGATCAGACTGCGGCCAATTTCCTCTCCGGGATCGAGGCCACCGCGCGCGAATTGGAGGCAGTGTTCGCCCGCAATGGAGTCGAGCGGGTCGCGTCCAAGGGGCTGCCGCTTGATCCGCACCGCCATCAGGCGATGATCGAGATTCCCAGTGACCAAGAGCCGGGCACGGTGATTGAGGAAATGCAGGCGGGCTACGTGATGAAAGACCGGCTGCTTCGCCCGGCGTTGGTCGGGGTCGCGAAAAAGCCCGACTAACTCCGCTCGAACGGCAGCAGGCCAAGCTCGCACATTTGCGGGACCGTCGCGCCGCGGTCGGCGAGGAAGCGGTGGCGCACGATTTCGGCTTGCTGCTCGAGCCCGTACAGGTCGAACCGGCGGCCCTCCTGCAATGTGTAGCCGTAGCGGCAGAACGGATGGCGCATCAGCGGCAG
>JBDSOV010000084.1:0-4485 GCA_039914575.1 Sphingomicrobium sp. | reverse complement strand
AATTGCCATGATTATTTTCCTTTGAAATTCTAGTTCGTTGTTAGCGTTTATGCCTGGGCTATTGAAGCACCCACTTGATTGTCTGCCTGAAAGTCGAACTCGTGGCGGCCCCGGACCCGTCCTGGGCCGGCGTAAATCGAGCCCGGCTCTGGAGGATTCGACAGGTCGTCGAATCCAGTGAGCGGGATCCGCTCGAGGACGAAACCGAACAGCCGGTTGCGCGGCCATTCGACCCAATGTTGAGCACGACCGTGACCGATCCCTGCTCCTCAGCCTGAATCGCCGATTCAGGATAATCGTCGTTGCGAATCAGTCCCTGCAGATTGCCCGAGACGCTCTTCGGCTGGCTCCTTATTGGTGGCGGAGCCGGAGGTGCCGGCGGTGCCGCGATCGGAGTCGGCGGTAGCGGCGGCTGGATCACCGGCGTCGTCTGGATCTGCAGCGGCGGCGAATCGAAACGCACCATTGGCGGCGGCGCGCTTACCTGCGGCGGCGGGGGAAGCGTGTCCGGCGGGGGCGGCGGCTCCTCGGGGGGCGGCGGCTCCTCCTCGACGTCGAAAGTCTTAAGATCCTCGGCCGCCTTCTTGACGACATTGTAAGCCAGGCCGGTGATGATGACGTAACCGAGCAAAACGTGGATGAGCGCAACGATCACGATCGAGACCGTGCGATTCGAACCAAATTCTCTGCGTTGGGCGTAGGACATTAAGCCGCAACTCTCCTTTGTTTCCGTGGTCGGAAGCCACGAATTAAGCCAGACACACTACGCGCGTCGCGCCCTGTTTGGAACCACCGATGTATCAACATATCATCGACAGGATGCGCGCTTCCTTAATTGAGGCCAAATGGCGGCGCAACGACTTTTGTTCCCTTTGCGGCATGACATCAGCGAATGAAGTGTCGGCTACGGAGTGACGCAAGTGCCAATCTACGGTGCGCAGCCGGTAAACGACGCGACCTCGACTCCGACCTTTCGCGCGTCTGAGTAAATGTCGGGCTTGGCGCTCGAAACGCGCAGCGCCTTGACCCCGCGCATCGCCGCCAGCCGCTGGTAAATCGCCGCCACCAGCGTTTCCTGCAAATTGTAGCGCCGCATCCCCGCCAGCCGGATCACTTCGTTGCGCAGGAAATCATAATCCCACGCCGAGTGCGGCGAGTCGTCGGCCGGCGGCAGCAACTCGTCGAGCCATATTTCGACCGTCATCAATAATCGCTGCGGCTGGCCGATCTCGAAATCGTGAAAGCCAATGTCGGCCTGCACTTCGAGCGAATCGAGCATGATCTTGCTCGACTTCACCGCCAGCGCTGCGGGAATCATCCCGTGCAGCAGAATCTGGCCATCGAGCGCCTTTAAGTTGGTCATTTCTTCTCCAAAAATTGCACATCGCGTGGCAGCGCCCAGAATCGCTGGCCGCCGTCGAGCGTCAATATTTCTCCGGTCATCGCGGTCGCGCCAATCAGGTAGCGCAATGCCGCGACGACGTCGTCCGGTTCGACCCCGCGTCCCAGCGGGTTAAAGCGATGCATCGCCTCGAAATTGCTTTCGTCTTGCCCGTCGGACTGGAGCATCAGCGCCGGCGCAATCCCGTTGACCCGGATCCCCTGCCCGGCCAGCGCCCGCGCTGAAAGCTCGGTCAGCCCGGCCAACGCGATCTTCGACAAGGTGTAACTGAGGAAATCGGAGTTGAGCGCCGACAGCTTGGCATCGAGCAGATTGACCACTAGCCCTCCGCCCGAATCACCGACCCTGCGCGCGAACATCTGGGTCAGCAGGGCCGGAGCGCGGAGGTTGACCGCGATGTGCGAATCAAATCCCGCCACGTCCAGCGTTTCGAGCCGGTCCGCAGCGAAATGAGCCGCATTATTGACCAGCAAGGTGACCGGCGGCAGCGCATCGGCGGCGGCAAAGATCGTCGTCGCGGCACCGTCGTCGGCGAGGTCCGCCGCCACCGCCACAGCGCCCTCGGGGACGTCGCCGCCGCCGCGATGGACATGCGCCACCACCGCCCAGCCATCGGCCAGCAAGCTTTCCGCGATCGCCCGCCCGACACGCTTGCCGGCGCCGGTGACGATTGCTGTTCGGTTCGGTTGCTGAGCCATCCCGCGCGGATTGCGTCGACCCGCGCGCAATGACAAGAGCTGGTTCATGCCCGAGACCCGCCCGCCCATCGCCATTACCGGCCGCAGCCTTGCTAATCTCGCGCAGTTGATCGGCGAGCGCACGCACCCTCCGGTCGATCGCTGGAACCCGAAGCATTGCGGCCGGTCGGACATGCGCATCGCCGCTGACGGCACCTGGTTCCACATGGACACCCCGATCACCCGCCCCGCGATGGTCCGTCTATTTTCAACCGTGCTGCGCCGCGAGCCCGACGGCAGTCACGTGCTCGTCACGCCGGTCGAAAAACTCTCGATCGAGGTCGAGGTCACCGCGTTCCGGGCCATCGCCATGACCAGCGAGGGGGAAGGCGACAAACGCCGCATTGCGTTCGAGCTGGACAGCGGCGATGCGGTGATCCTCGGCCCCGACCATCCGCTGACCATCGGCGACGACGCCCACGGCCCAAGCCCGCGCCTCGCGGTCCGCCACGGGCTTGAGGCGCTGCTCGCCCGCCCGCTTTATTACGAGCTGGCCGAGATCGCGCTCGCCGAAGGACATGACCCGCCGGGCATCTGGAGCAGCGGCGCCTTCTTCGCGTTTCAATGAGTCTGGCGTACCGCCTCAAGGCCGCGCTCGCCCTCCCCCCGCCGCCGGGCTTGCTTCCCGGCGACCTCGCCGAATTGCCCGATGCCGAGCTTGCCCCCGCTGCGGTGCTGGTCGCGATCACCGACCGGCCCGAGCCCGGAGTCCACCTCACGCTTCGCCGCGAGCATATGCGTTCGCACGCCGGCCAGGTCGCCTTTCCCGGTGGCCGCCTTGACCCCGGCGAGGATGTCGTCACTGCCGCGCTGCGTGAGGCCGAGGAGGAGATCGGCCTGCCCGCCGCTGCGGTCGATCTGTGGGGCGCGGCCGACCCCTATCGCACCGTCACCAATTTCCTCGTCACCCCGGTCCTCGGCCTCGTCCCGCCCGACCTCGCATTATTCCCCCACGAGCATGAAGTCGCCGAGCTGTTCGAAGCGCCCTTGTCCTTCGTGCTCGATCCGGCCAACCAGCTTCGCATGAGCGCGGACTTTAAAGGGGCCACCCGATCTTATTACCAGATCAACTGGAACGGCCGCCGCATCTGGGGCGCGACCGCGGCGATGCTGGTCAACTTGCGCCTCCGGCTGGAGGCCCTGGAAAGCGCGAAGACGTGAAGCTCGACGCGACACGCTGGGCCAAGCGGCGCGGGGTGGCGCGGATTCTCGCCGCGCTCGGCGCCGACCAGGGCATGACCCGCTACGTCGGCGGCGCGGTGCGCGATGAATTGCTGCAGATCCCGGTCAACGATATCGATTTCGCCACCCGACTCCGTCCCGACGAAGTCATTGCGCGGCTTGAACAGGCTCGAATCAAGGCGGTGCCGACCGGTATCCTCCACGGCACGATCACCGCCGTCGCCGACGGCCAGCCGGCCGAGATCACCACGCTTCGCTCCGATGTCTCGACCGACGGCCGCCGCGCAACAGTCGCTTTTTCCGACGATTGGGAGGCCGATGCCGCGCGCCGCGATTTCACCATCAACGCGCTCTACGCCGACCCTCAGACCGGCGAGATTTTCGACTATTTCGGCGGCCTCGACGACATTAAGGCCCGCCACGTCCGCTTCATTGGCGACCCGCTCCAGCGTATCGCCGAGGATCACCTGCGCATCCTGCGCTTCTTCCGCTTCCACGCCCGTTTCGGCCAGGGCGATCCCGACCCCGCCGCGCTCGACGCCTGCACCGCGCGCGCTAATGATTTGATGGCTTTGTCGCGCGAGCGGATTGCCGACGAGACGATCAAAACGCTCGGTCTGCCCGATCCGGTCGCGACCGTCACCTTGATGGTGACGCGCGGCATCTTCGCCCCCGTCCTTCCTGAAATCACCGACGCATGGCGCCTCGCCGCGCTGGTCGCCGACGAGACCGCCGCGAGCATCGCCCACGATTCGATCCGGCGCCTTGCCGCGCTCCTGCCGCCCGATCCGGCGATCGCCGACAAGGTCGCCGCGCGGCTCAAATTGTCGAAGAAGGCGCGCAAGCGCCTCGTCGCCGCCGCCGATCCCGACCTCAGCGCCAACCCCCGCGCCCTGGCTTATTGGGCGGGCGCCGAAACCGCGATTGACCGTCTGCTGCTCGCCCGCCGCCCCGCCGACGCCGCCGCTATATCCGATTGGCCGGTCCCCCGCCTGCCAATCTCGGGCGGCAAGTTGATCAAGCTCGGGATGCGCGAAGGCCCGGCCGTCGCCACTGCCTTGAAGGCGATCGACCGGCGCTGGGTCGCCGCCGGCTTTCCCGATGGCCCCGCGTTCGACAAACTGGTCGCGGAAGAAGTCGCTCGCGGAGGCCCAAAATGAGCCA
>JBDSOV010000042.1:0-6385 GCA_039914575.1 Sphingomicrobium sp. | reverse complement strand
CCGCGCAATTCCTCCAGCGGTTCGTCGACGACGGGGTCAAATGGGCCCATCTCGACATCGCCGGCATGGCCTGGTCGGACAAGCCAAGGCCGACGTACGACCGCGGCGCGACCGGCTATGGCGTGCGGCTGCTCGACAAGTTTGTCGAGGATAATGCGGAAGGGTAAGCGGCGAGCATCATGCGCGTCGATTTCTATCAGCTTGGCCCCAGCGGGCACGACGGAGTGATCGGCTCGATCGCCGGGAAAGTGCTGGGCGAGGAGCAGCGCCTGCTGATAGTCGCCGACGACGAGGCCCTGCTCGCGCGGCTCGATCGTTTGTTGTGGGATGAAGGCGCAGCGAGCTTCCTGCCGCACGGCATCGCCGGCGGGGCCGACGACAGCCGCCAGCCGATCCTGCTATCGACCACCACCGACGCGCCCAACCTGGCGCGCAACATCCTCATCGCCGACGGCGAATGGCGTGACGCCGCGCTGCATTTCGACCGGGCTTTCTATCTGTTCGACGCGGCCACATTGGAGGGCGCGCGGCTGGCGTGGAAATTGCTTGCCGGGCGCGACGAGGTAGAGCGCCATTATTGGGCCAATCTAGACGGGAAATGGGTCGAGAAGGGGTAACCCAGCTTGCCCTTGCGCGGCGCTCCAGCTAGGGGCGCGGCCAATCCTTCCCAACCCCAACTATCCGATGGAGCTATCCATGGCGGTTACCCGCACCTTTTCGATCATCAAGCCCGACGCCACCCGCCGCAACCTGACCGGCGCGGTCACCAAAATGCTCGAAGACGCGTCATTGCGCGTCATCGCCTCCAAGCGCATCCACATGACCCGCGCCCAGGCCGAGGGCTTTTACGCAGTCCACAAGGAACGCCCGTTCTTCGGCGAGCTGGTCGATTTCATGATCAGCGGGCCGGTCGTCGTCCAGGTGCTCGAGGGCGAAAATGCAATGCAGGCCAACCGCGACGTGATGGGCGCCACCAACCCCAAGGACGCCGCGCCCGGAACGATTCGCGCGGAACTGGCCGAATCGATCGAGGCCAATTCGGTCCACGGTTCGGATTCGGACGACAATGCGGCGATCGAGATCGCTTACTTCTTCAGCGAAGAAGAAATCGTCGGCTAGCGGCGCGAAAGGCGTTCTAGCCGGACTTTGCGACCACCGAGGATGCCGCCGTCCTTCCAGCGGTAGGTGAGCATGTAATTGCCGCCGCCGCGCCGATCTTCACCGGCTTCGACATAGCGGGCGTCGATGCGGATCGGCGCGCGCTGGAGATCGTCGCCGCGAGTCGCTTGTTCGCCCAACGCCTGCTCGACATCACGCGATCGAAGGCGGCCGTCGCTGCCGATGCTGAACGGCGTGTCCGAACCGGATATGCGGACGGTCAGCGAATCCAGCGCGTGGCCCGGTTCGACGGCCGAAATCACAAGCATCTGGCCCTCGTCCTCCGCCTGCCCGCGAAGGGCGAGGGGAACCGGGTGCCGCTGCTCGATGACGCGTTCCGTGGCGGGTTTTTCCTGGTCGTTTCGCCAACTGTTCCACAGGCCAAGGGCGGACAAGATCAGCGCGGCAACCGCCACTGATTCGCCCAGCGTGACCCAGCGCAGGCGGGACTGTTTCTTGTCAGACTCGGTCATATCCACTCACTTGAAGCAATTTTTTCGGCGCGACAGCAGCCCAGCTTCGTTGCAGCCAGTCGGTGACATGGTCCCAGTCGACTTGCCGGCGGTCGAGGCGAATTCCGATCCAGTCGGACGGGCCATAATATTGGGGGCGGAAATAGAGCGCCGGGTCGGCCTCGATCAGTTGTGCCATTTCGTCCTGCCCGCCGCATTTGACCAGCACCGCGACCGATTCTTCCCCGTGGTGGCGCATCCACATGATCGCAAAGAATTTGTCGCTCGACGGGCTGCCGACCTTCCAGCCGGGCGAGCCGTGGCTGGTCTTGAAGCGGGTCTCCGGAAGCGCCAGGGCGAGGGCGCCGACGCGATCGACGATCCACTCGGGATCGCGCTCGCGGGCGACGAATTCGGCCAGGATGCGCGGGTAGAGCTGATGCTCGGCGATCAGCACGCGCGTCGCGAGCGTGTCGGCGGTGTCTTGCAGCAGCACGGCAACCGCGACCTGACCGAGGATCGCGCCCGAATCGACTGCGTCGCTGACCAGGTGGACGGTGGCGCCGGTGACCTTTTCGCCTGCCGCCAGGACCGCATCATGTGCCTTGAGGCCTGGATGGCTGGGCAAAAGTGAGGGATGAATGTTGACCATCCGACCGGCCCAGCGCGAGACGAAGTCGGGCGGGATGATGCGCATGAACCCGGCCAAAGCGATGGTCTCGATGGTGGCTTTGTCCAATGCAGCCTGCAAATCTTTCCAATAGGATACACTATTATTCTTCGCATCCAGTCCGAGGATGTCGATGCCCTCTGCTTTAGCCAGCGCGAGGCCCGGGGCGTCGGGCTTGTCGCCGGTGACGAGCGCGATTTCATAGGGGCAATCGTCGGCGCGGGCGGCGTAGATCAGGGCGGCCATATTCGACCCGCGGCCCGAGATCAGGATCGCGACCCGAGCGCGCTCAGCCATGATGCGTGGCTGACCAGTTTTCGCGTGCGCTCCAGCTGTCGGCGCTGCCGCTGACGGTGCAACCTATTTCGCCGGCCTCGATCCTGCCGATGCGGAACACGATCTCGCCCGCCGCTTCGAGCGCTTCAGCGACGCCGTCGGCTTCCTCGGGCCGCACCACCGCGACCATGCCGATGCCGCAGTTGAATGTCCGCGCCAGCTCGCCCGGTTCGATCGCGCCGCCGGCCTGGAGGAAGGCGAACAGACGGGGCAGAGGCCAGGCGTCGGCATCGACCTTGGCATGGCAGCCTGCTGGCAGAACCCGCGGAATATTCTCCAACAATCCGCCGCCAGTGATATGCGCCAGCGCACCGATCCGGCCCGCGCGGACGAGGGGGAGCAGGCTTTTCACATAGATTCGGGTCGGCTCGAGCAAGGCGGCGCCGAGCAACTGATCCTGGTCGAACAGCGCCGGGCGGTCGAGTTTCCAGTCATTGTCCGCGATCAGTCGCCGCACCAGGGAAAAACCGTTGGAGTGGACCCCCGAGCTGGCCAGCCCGAGGATCACGTCGCCGGGCCGCACATCTTTGCCGGTCAGCGCTTTGGCGCGGTCGACCGCGCCGACGCAGAAACCGGCAAGGTCGTAATCGCCGTCGGCATACATGCCCGGCATCTCCGCCGTCTCGCCGCCGATCAACGCGCAACCTGCGATTCGGCAACCTTCCGCGATCGACGCGACGACATTAGCGGCGATTTTCAGATCGAGTTTGCCGGTGGCGTAATAATCGAGGAAAAACAGCGGCTCGGCACCTTGCACGATCAAATCGTTGACGCACATTGCGACGAGGTCAACCCCGACCCCGTCATGCTTCCCGGTATCGATCGCCAGCTTGAGCTTGGTCCCGACCCCGTCATTGGCGGCAACCAGCAAAGGATCGTCATAGCCCGCCGCCTTCAAATCGAAGAAGCCGCCGAACCCGCCGATCTCGGCATTGGAGCCGGGCCGTGCGGTGGCCTTGGCGAGCGGGGCGATGGCTTTGACCAGCGCATTGCCCGCGGCGATCGAAACGCCAGCTTGTTCGTATGTGAGCCCCATATCTGCCGCCACTAGCCACAAGCCGCTTGGAATTCCACGCACATATCGCCAAAAGCCCCTCCATGCCTTCGTCGCGGCGCTCCGCCTTCCTTGCTGTCACCGCGATCGCCGCGCTCGTCGTCGGCGGAGTCGTCACTGCGCAGCTCGAATCGGGCGAGCGCGGGATCTTGCCGGTCGACAGCTCGGGAACGCTCGAAATCACCGGGATTCACGTCGATGTAGGGGGCAAGGACGCCAGTGCCGCGCGCTATGCCGGCTGGCGTGTAGCGCAGCGCGCGGGGTTCAAGGCGCTGTGGGCGAGGCAGCACAAGCGCCCGCTGTCGGAGGCGCCCAACCTCAGCGATTCGACCCTTGATGGGCTGGTCAGTTCGATCATCGTCGAGCGTGAACAGATCGGCCCCAACCGCTACATCGCCGATCTCGGGATATTGTTCGACCGCGCTCGGGCCGGCGAGTTGCTCGGAGTCGCGGGCGTCTCGCGCCGCTCGGCGCCGATGCTGCTAATCCCGGTGCTGATCTCGGGCGCGACCATGACCAGCGTCGAGCGGCGCAACCCGTGGCAGCGCGCCTGGGCCAGCTTCCGCACCTCAGCGAGCCCGATCGATTATGTCCGGGTCAGCGGGATGGGAGTCGATCCGTTGCTGATCAACGCCGCCCAGACCGCGCGTCCGGGCCGTGGCTGGTGGCGTAACATCATCGATTATTATGGCGCCGCGGACATTTTGGTCGCCGAGGCCTCGCTCCACCGCGAATATCCCGGCGGGCCGGCGGTCGCGCGGTTCGTCGGGCGTCATGGTGCCGACGGCCGGATTCTCGGCGGGTTCTCGCTGCAGGCGAAAGACAGCGCCGACATTCCGCGGATGATGGCCGAGGGCGTGGCGCGCATGGACCAATTGTTTGCCCTTGCGCTCGCCGCCGGCAATTTGCGCCGCGACCCGAGCCTGGTCATCGCCGAGCCGCCGCCGCCGGTCGAGGAAGACATCGCGCCCGAGACGAGCATCCCCGCACGAATCGTCCAGATCCAGATCTTGACCCGCGATGAGGCTGGGCTGTCACTGGCCTTTGGTGCGATCCGGGGAATCGCCGGGGTCGATGCGGTATCGCCGCGAAGCACCGCAATCGGCGGCTGGTCGATCCTGCTGGTCACCTATCGCGGCGAGCCACAAGCGCTGGCGACGGCGCTGTCGGCGCGTGGCTGGTCGGTGATCGATGTCGGTGGCACGCTGCGGGTCAATCCGGGGATCCCGGCGGCGACCCAGCCCAAACCCCCGACCGAGAATGTGCAACAGCCAGCCCCCGGCGCGGCATGAGGCCGGTCGACCAGATCGCGCTGCCGCTCGACTGGCCCCAAGTCGGCGAGGGGCAACGCTTCATTCTATCCGACGCCAATCGCGCTGCCTCCGACCATTTCCGCCAATGGACGATGTGGCCGGTCAAGGCGACGATTCTCGCCGGACCGCGCCGCTCGGGCCGGTCCTTGCTGGCGCGCGGCTTCGTCGCCCGGGTCGGCGGGCGGCTGTTCGACAATGCCGACATGCATGACGAGGAAGGGCTGTTCCACGCCTGGAACGACGCCCAGGACAGTGGCCGCCCCCTGGTGATGATCACCGACGGCGAAGCGCCGTGGCCGGTGGCGCTGCCCGATCTCCGCACGCGGCTGGCGGTCACCCCGGTGACCCGCATCCTCGAGCCCGATGACGTCTTGTTCGCGGCGCTGGTCGAATTGCTGTTCGCCGACCGCGGGCTGCATATCCCGGGGGAAGCGCTGCGCTTCATTACCGAGCGCGTACATCGCGATTATGTCACCGCCGAACGGGTGGTCGAGGCGATCGATCGCCACGCTTTCGCCGATCGTGCGCGGCTGACGCTCCCGACCATCCGTCGTGCGTTGGGTCTGGCGGGGCTAATCGACCAGCGCGGCGCCGCATGACTACGCCAAGCGCCCCGGCGGACCGATACTTCAATCGCGAATTATCGTGGCTGGCGTTCAACCGGCGGGTGCTTGAGGAAGCCACCAATCCCGCGCATCCCTTGCTTGAGCGACTTCGCTTCCTGTCGATCTCGGGATCGAACATCGACGAATTCTTCATGACCCGCGTGGCCGGCCTCAAGGGCCAGCAATTGCGCGGGATCGAGGATCTGTCGACCGACGGCCGCACCCCGACCCAGCAACTCGATGCAATCGCGACCCAGGCCGATGCGCTGGTGGTGGCGCAGCAGACCGAATGGATATTGTTACGCGCCGCTTTGGCCGAGCAAGGGCTGGAAGTGATCACCGCCGATTTGCTGACCAGCCGCGAGGCCGCATGGCTGGCCGACCATTTCCGCGAGCAAATCCTGCCGGTGCTGACCCCGCAGGCGATCGACCCGTCGCATCCCTTCCCGTTCATCCCCAATCGCGGTTTCAGCCTGGTGTTCAGCCTGGAGCGCGGCCGCAAGCGCGAGAGCGTCACCGAATTGCTGATGATCCCGGCGACCCTGCCGCGCTTTATCGCGCTTTCGGGAAGCGGCGGCAAAATCCGGTTCATCGCCATCGAAGCGGCGATCACCGCCCATTTTGACCAACTTTTCCCCGGCTTCATCAAGGTTGCTGACGGTGCGTTCCGGATCCTTCGCGATAGCGACATCGAGGTCGACGATGAGGCCGAGGATCTGGTGCGTTACTTCCGCTCGGCGATCCAGCGGCGGCGGCGGGGGCGGGTGATCCGCATTGAATTCGACGACGATACCCCG
>JBDSOV010000026.1:0-4884 GCA_039914575.1 Sphingomicrobium sp. | reverse complement strand
CCGCGCGCCACCATGTCCGACAGTCGATCGAGATCGGCGAAGGTCAGCCGCTCGTCGCCCGCGATCACCGCCTCGACCGCGCCGTTCAATGCACAGAAGGTCTTGAAAAAGCTCGGCAGCGTCGCCGGGAAATTGGCGACGATCGCCTGGCCCTTGGCGTCACGCTCGATCACGATGCGCCCGCCGGGGCCGATCACCGCGGCCAGCGTGGCATCGAATGTGCGGTCGAGCTCGCTTGGCATCGCTTCTCCTTTGCCTTCCCGTTCCCGCACCTTATGAGGCGTCATCGCACGAAGGAAGACCTATGAACGCCGGGATAACTAGCAATGTGGCCAACAATGTCGACGCGATCAGCTATCATGATCTCGGATTGTCGCCGGTCGCGCTCGATCTCGGCTTCTTCGAATTGCGCTGGTACAGCCTCGGCTACCTCGTCGGCATCTTCCTCGGTTATTGGTATCTGCTCAAACTGATCAAGCAGCCCGGCGCCCCGCTTGCGCGACGCCACGCCGATGACCTCGTCTTTTATGCGTCGCTAGGGGTGATTCTCGGCGGCCGGCTGGGCTACGTTTTGTTCTACAACCTTGGCTATTATCTCCAGCACCCGCTCGACATCCTCAAATTGTGGGATGGCGGCATGAGCTTCCACGGCGGGGTGATCGGCGTCACGATCGGCATTCTCTACCTTGCCCGCAAGGAAGGTTTGAACTGGCTGCGCGTGCACGATTATGTCGCCTGCACCGTGCCGATCGGGATCGGGCTGGTCCGCGTCGCCAATTTCGTCAACGGCGAATTATGGGGTGCTCCAACCAATGTCGCCTGGGCGGTGCGCTTTCCCGAAGTGATCGCGGGCAGCCTCCAGCTCGGCCCTGGCCGCCATCCGACCCAGCTCTATGAGGCGCTGCTCGAGGGCGTCGTGCTGTTCGCGATCCTCGCCTTCATGTTCTGGAAGACCAAGGCGCGGTACGAGCCGGGCAAGCTCGTCGGGGCGTTCATCCTGTTCTACGGACTGTTCCGCTTCGCCATCGAATATATTCGCGAACCCGATTCGCAATTGGTCGAATTTGCCCAGGCGACCGGGCTGCACATGGGCCAGTGGCTGTCGGTGCCGATGATTTTGGGCGGGCTCTATCTGATGGCGACCGCGAAAAAGCGCCGCGAGCGGGTCGAACCTGTCGCCGGGACGGAGAGCGTGGCCTGAGCTTCGCCGACGATCTGAAGCAGCGGATCCGGGAACGCGGGCCGCCCACTGTCGAAGCCTATATGGCCGCCTGCAACGCACATTATTACGCCACCCGCAATCCAATGGGGGCGGCGGGCGACTTCACCACCGCGCCCGAAATCCACCAGATGTTCGGCGAGATGGTCGGTGCCTGCCTCGCCGATTGCTGGCACCGCGCGGGGTCGCCTGGACAAGCAATCTACGCCGAGCTCGGGCCGGGCCGGGGCACCCTCGCCGCCGATGCGCTTAGGGTAATCGGTGCAGAGGTCGAAGTTCATCTGGTCGAGACCAGTCCGGTACTGCGCGAGGCCCAGCAAACCCGTGTCCCCGGTGCGACTTTTCACGCGGCGATCGAACAACTGCCGCCGCGTCCTTTGTTGCTGGTCGCCAACGAATTTCTCGATGCGCTGCCGGTGCGGCAATGGGTCGGCGACGAGCAGCGGTTAGTCGTGCTCGACGGTGACGCCCTCGCCTTCACAGCGAACGGCCTGATCGTCGAGGATTCGCCAGCCCGCGTTGCCGCCGTCACCGTCATCGCCGCGCATCTTGCCCACCACGGCGGGGCCGCGCTGTTGATCGATTATGGTCACGCAACCAGCGTCCCGGGCGACACGCTGCAGGCGGTGCGCGCGCACGCTTTCGCCGATCCGCTGGCCAATCCCGGCGAGCAGGACATCACCGCCCATGTCGATTTCGAGGCCGTCGCCGCCGCCGCGCGCAAGGCTGGCGCGGCGGTCACCAATCTCGCGACCCAGGGTACCTGGCTAAACCGGATCGGCATACAGCATCGCGCCGAAACGCTGGCCCGCGCCAACCCCGACCACGCAAAAGCCATCGACTCGGCGCTCGCCCGGTTGACCGGGGCAGGCGAGATGGGCGAGTTGTTCAAGGTGATCGCGCTCCATCATCCTGACTGGCCGGCCCCCGTAGGGTTCGAATGACCATTGCGCTGCGCCCGGCGACCAAGGCCGACGCCGCCACTCTGGTATCGCTCGGCAGCCGCACGTTCACCGACACTTTCGGCCACCTCTACGACCCCGACGACCTTGACCTGTTCTTGAAATCGCATGCCGAGGAGCATTGGGCGGCCGAATTGTGCGACCCCGAATTTGCCGTGCTGCTGGTCGAGGTGAAAGGCGAAGCGGTCGGCTACGCCAAGGTCGGCCCGCCGCATCTGCCGTTCGAGCCGCGCGGCACCGCGATCGAGCTTCGCCAATTCTACCTCGTCAAAGCGTGGCAGGGCCACGGCCTCGCCGACGAAATGATGGCGTGGGTGATCGACCAGGCCGAGCAGGCCAAAGGCGACGACCTCTACCTCTCGGTGTTCGTCGACAACCACCGCGCGCGCCGCTTTTACGAGCGCTGGGGCTTCGTCGCCGAAGGCCGCTACGCCTTCATGGTCGGCAATCACGCCGACGAAGATATCGTCATGCGCCGCCCGCTTTGAGCCCAAGGGAGCAAAAGGTTGACGTCATATCCGCGACCGCGCTGTCGGAAATCCCGCACGGCTTCCTCGGGCGGTCTGGGGGGGTGTCGGAAGGGATCCTTGCCGGGCTCAATTGCGGCTGGGGCAGCGGCGACGAGCGCGAGTCAATCGCCGAGAATCGACGCCGCGCGGTCGAGGCTGTGCTGCCCCGCGCGCGGCTGGTGACCATCCACCAGGTGCATAGCGCCGACGTCATCGAGGCGGGCGACTGGCCCGACGATGATCGCCCCCCGGCCGACGCCTTGGTCACCGACCGCCCCGGCACCCTGCTTGGGATCCTCACCGCCGACTGCTCCCCGATCCTGCTCGCCGACCGGGACGCCGGTGTGATCGGCGCCGCACACGCCGGCTGGCGCGGCGCGGCCGCCGGGGTCGCCGAATCGACCATCGCCGCAATGGAACAGCTCGGCGCTCGCCGCGACCGCATCGCCGCCGCGGTCGGCCCGTGCATTGCCCAACGCAATTACGAGGTCGATCATGATTTCGCCGAGCGGCTGGGCGAGGAGAATGAGCGCTTCTTCACCGATGGCCCCGCCGGCAAACCGCATTTCGACCTCGAAAGCTTCGTCGTCGCCAGCCTCGCCGCCGCCGGCGTGACCCGGATCGAAGCGCTCGGCCTCGACACCTACGCCAATCCGATGCGTTTCTTCAGCTATCGCCGGGCCACCCACAATAAAGAACCCGATTACGGCCGCCAGCTCAGTTTGATCGGCCTGACGGGCAGTTGAATAAGTGACCATCGAGGGCTAATTGCGCCCCCGACGGTGAGCCGGCGGATCCTGCGGAGGTTAGGATGGAAACGCCCCGGCTTCCTCGCCCACTTGTCCCGCCTCCCTGGGACAACCGGAACGAGGAATGGACATGACCGACACCAAATCCCGCAAGCCGAAGGAAGCCGCCACCCATATCGGCAACCACAAGCTCGACCCGTCGACCCTGATGATGGGCTACGGCTTCGATGCGGCGCTGTCTGAAGGCTCATTGAAGCCGCCGATTTTCGCCACCTCGACCTTCGTGTTCGAGCGCGCTGCCGACGGCAAATTATTCTTCGAAGGAATCACCGGCCGCCGCCCCGGCGCTGGCGATGGCCTCGTCTATTCGCGCTTCAACAATCCCAACCAGAACATCCTCGAGGATCGCCTGCGCCTGTGGGAAGATGCCGAGGAAAGCCTCGCCTTCTCGAGCGGCATGACCGCCATCACCACCCTGTTCCTGACCTTCGTCCGCCCGGGCGACGTGATCGTCCATTCGGGTCCGCTCTATGCCGCGACCGAATCGATCATCGCCAAGATATTGAGCCAGTTCGGGATCAACTATGTCGACTTCCCGGCGGGCGCGACCCGCGACGAAATCGACGAGGTGATGGAGCGCGCCAAGAAGATGGGCAACGTCAGCCTGATCTATCTCGAAAGCCCGGCCAACCCGACCAACGCCCTGGTCGATGTCGAAGCAGTGCGCGACGCCCGCGCCGCCGCCTTCCCCGCCGATGCCCGCCCGCCCATCGCGATCGACAATACGTTCCTCGGGCCGTTGTGGGCGCGGCCGATTGATCAAGGCGCCGACATTTCGGTCTACAGCCTGACCAAATATGCGGGTGGCCATTCGGATCTCGTCGCCGGCGGGCTGACCGGATCCAAGGCACTGCTCGACAGAGTGCGGATGATCCGCAACACGATGGGCGGGATCTGCGACCCCAACACCGCGTGGATGCTGCTCCGTAGCCTCGAAACGCTCGAGCTGCGCATGTCCCGCGCCGGCGAAAATGCCGCCAAGGTCTGCGCCTTCCTCAAGGATCATCCGAAGGTCGAAACCGTCGGCTATCTCGGCTTCCTTGAGGCCGGTAGTCGCCAAAAGGACATTTACGACCGCCACTGCCTCGGCGCCGGATCGACCTTCTCGCTCTATCTGAAAGGCGGCGAGCGCGAGGCCTTCGCTTTCCTCGACGCGCTCAAGATCGCCAAGCTCGCGGTCAGCCTCGGTGGCACCGAGACGCTCGCGTCCGCCCCCGCCGCGATGACCCATTTGTCGGTTCCCGACGAGCGCAAGGCGGCGCTCGGGATCAGCGACAACCTCGTCCGAATCTCGATCGGGGTCGAAAAAGCCGAAGATCTGATCGCCGACTTCGACAATGCCCTGAACGCGATCTAACCCCAATCCTCGATCCGCCAGCCACGCT
>JBDSOV010000008.1:0-10405 GCA_039914575.1 Sphingomicrobium sp. | reverse complement strand
GTCGCGAGGTCGCGGAACGGCCCGGCAAGGCCGCTGTCGTCGGCGACCGAGCGGTAGATGGCGATGGCCGAGGCGCGATTGCCGCCGGCCAGCGCGACCGACGCCTGGGCCAGTCGCGCTTCGGTGGAGATCCCTTCGGACGCGCTATTGGCCAATTTGTCGAGAGTCGACCTGACGGTGGTGGTGCGCTTGTCGGCGATATCGGTCATCGCCGCGCTCAATGTCTCGCTGTCGGCGCCGGCGGCTTTGGCTTGGCGATCCTGCCAGTAGAGCCAGCCGGCGATCGCCGCGAGGAACAGCAACACGCCGCCGGCAAGCATCGTGCCATAGCGTTTGGCGAATGCCTGCGCCTGGTCGCGGCGCAGATTCTCGTCGACCTCGCGGAGAAAGGCTTCGCTGCTGCTATCGGGGGAAAGCGCCAAGATAATCCTCATGCGTCGGGGGGTGACTGTCCAGCGTTTCCTCCCCCACCCTCAATGAACGGAAGCTGGCCGGCGCTCGCTCTAGCGCGCCCGGTGTAAAAGGCAAAGGGGTGTGCAACGGCAAAGGGGGGACGAGGCAGGCCGATTTCGCGCGCCGGCAAAACAAAAGCGGCGGGCCGAGGTGACCCGCCGCTTGTTTTAGGCTGATCGGGTTAGAAGCGGAAGCCGGCCCTGGCTCCCCATCCCTTGACGTCGCCGAACTCACCCCAGACCGACAGCAATGGCCCGCCTCCGGTGCCGCCGCCGATCCCGGCTTCGAGCCGCGCCCAGGTGCCGCGACCATTGCGCTCAAACTCATCGACCAATAGTCCGCTGCTGACCTCGATGTCGCTGTTGCCGCTGAACTCATGGAGCAGCTTGGCATCGATGAACGGCGCCCAACTGCTGCTCGCCCAGCCGAGCCGCGCCCCGAGCCGACCACGTGTGCTGGTCATCCGGTCGGGATCGAAGGCGATGAACCCGGCGGTGAAGTCGTCGAGCTTGGTCCGCACGTGCGAGACGCCGGCGTAAATGTCGACCATCGGCCCGAAATTGGTGGTTCGCCAGCCGATTTCTCCGTCGACTCCGAAGCTGTGACCATCCGGACGGACCGACCCGATCGACACTTCGTTTGCGATGCGGGTGTCGAACTTGTCCCATTTGGCGAGGACGCTGCCATAGAAGCCGACCGCCGACCCATATTGCGCGAAGACGCCGAGATTATAGCCCTCGACGTCTAGCGCGATGCCCGATCCGGCATTGTTGGTCTTGGCATGGGCGTATCCGGCGGTGAGGCCGACGGTGAAATTGCCGCCGGCGCGGTAGCCGAGATCGACCTGTGCGCCACGCCGCTTGGTCTTCAGTCGGTCGCTATAGTCGAGTGTGGTGTCGAAGATCGTCGTGCTGTTGCTGCTGTCGCCATAACGGTCATGGCTGACGTACAGCTGGGCACAGATCGCGATGTTGCTGCTGCTATCGACCCCGAAGTCGTTCTTGCGGGACGCCGAGCAGGCGAGATGGGCGTCGGCCCCCTGGTACCACAAATCCTGCGCCATGGTGCCGAGCAGCCCGATGTCGAAGATCCCTTCGTCCGGACTGGCCACGACGAACGCATCGGGTCCGATCATGATTACGTCATAATTGATCAAGCCCGTGCTGACCGAGCCGGTGAACAGGCCGGTGCCGCCCGAAGCATCGACGACGCGGACGCCATCGGGGTCGACCACCGCCGCGCTGGCGAGGATGTTGAGCAACACGCCGGTGGTGCCGCTGGTCGTCCCGCCCACCACCAACAGATCACCGGTCAAGCCGGCAAGCGTGCCGCCGATGTCGACGCCGAGCTGGGCATTGCCGGTCGCGGCATAATTGCCCGGCAGGGTGAAGGTATCGATCGCCCCCCCGTCGCGCAGGTCGATCAGGCCGGCGGCGTTGGCGAACGTCTCAAGGCCCGCGAAGACCACATTCTCCGCAACCAGCGTGCTAACCGCCGTGCGCACCGTCCCGCTATTGGTGAACAGGTCCACCCCGGCTCCGAAGTCGGAAGTCAGACGCGCATCCCACAGGCCGGTGTTGGTGACCGTGTCGCCATTGCCCGTCAGATCAATGAGACCGACCAGCTGGCCCGCGTTGCTAATCTCGGCCGAAGCCCCGTCCGCGTCGATCGCGAACAGGTTGTCAGCTGTGATCAACCCGCCCGCCAAATTGGCGATGTCGATATCGACCAGGCTCGAAGCGTAGATCCCCATGACGTCGCCGACGCTGCCGCCGATGATATCGCCGGCATTCTGGATATCAATCAGCCCGACCGCCTCGACATAGACCCCGATCGCCGCCGCGTCGATTACGCCGGCCGCGGTCTGGGTGATGAACACATCGCAGTCGGCGAGGCCGGGAATTGGCGCCGCGCCTGCCGCGCCGCCCGGGCCTCCAACGCCCGATCCAAACGCGCCGCCATCGCCACCATTACCGCCCGCACCGCCGGCACCGCCCACGCCGCCGGCACCGCCCGCGCCGCCGCTACCGCCAGCTCCAAATGTGCCGGCGAACGAAATGCCTGGATCGCCGGGCCCGCCGCCGGAGAGACCAGCGATCTGCCTGGTCGATACGAAGATGCCGTGCGATCCGGCACCATTGGTCACGATGTCGCCGCTAGTGACGATAATCACGTCGCCGCTTGCGCCGCCGGTGCCGACCCCGCCAGCGCCGCCGCCCCCGGCCAGGCTCGCCGCGCCACCGCCGCCGGTGCCGCCGGGGCCGCCCGCACCGCCCGCTGCGAGTATTGCTGCGCCACCCGCGCCGCCGTCACCGCCGTCACCACCATCGCCGCCGAAGCCGTTGCCGCCGTCACCGCCGGCGCCACTGCCGGCACCACCGCTGTTGGTTTCTACAGCGATCCCGTGAGAGATAAGGCCCGAGGTCGTGATGTCCCCGCTATTGTCGATGTTGATGTCGAGCAGGGCGCCGCCGAAACCGGCACCACCTTGACCGCCGAAACCGCCGGTGGCCGCGCCGCCGTCGCCGCCCGCGCCGCCGACCCCGCCGGCACCGCCAGCGGCAAAGTCACCTTGACCGCCGTTACCGCCCGCGCCGCCGCTGCCTCCATTGCCGCCAAACGCCGCGCCGCCATCGCCGCCGGCAGCGCCGATTCCCACACCCGCGAGGCCGAGGACATAGATCCCCGCCGAGCCGTCACCGGTGGTGGTGATGGCATTATTATTGTCGACATTGACCGCGACCGATCCGCCGATGCCAGTGGCGCCCAAGCCGCCGAAGCTGCCGGAACCCGCGTTGCCGTCGCCGCCAAAACTACCCGTGCCGCCAGCGGCGCCCGCGGCCAACGAGCCGCTGGCGCCCGCGCCGCCGGCGCTGCCCGAGCCACCGTTCCCGCCGAAGCCTGCGGCACCAGCGCCGCCGATGCCGCCGACACCTGTACCGCCGGTCGCGATGACCTCGATTCCCGCGGCATCTACGCCGCTGGTGCTGATGGTCCCGTTGCTCACGGCGTTGATCGCCACCGCCCCGCCGGTCCCGCTCGCGCCCGCTCCGCCGAAGTTGGCGGAGGCTCCCGCACCATAGCTGCCAGCGCCGCCGTTGCCGCCAACGCCGCCGGGCGCAAAGGACGACCCACCCGCCGCTCCGGCCGCGCCAGCCGGGCTTCCATTACCACCGAAGCCGGCCCCGCCGGCGCCGCCGATGCCGCCGAATCCGACACCTGCCGAGGCGAGGAAGGACATGCCTGCCGAACCCTCGCCCGAGGTCACGATGCCGCCGTTGTTGACGCCGGTGACCGACGATGCGTTACCACCGACCGCTGCGCCGCCGTTCCCGCCGAAACCGGCAATGGCCGTGCCGGCCCCGCCGCCCGCGCCAGCGATGCCGCCAATCCCGCCGGAGCCAAGCGAACCCGAGCCACCCGAACCGCCAGCGCCGCCCAATCCCCCGTCACCGCCGAAGGCCGCGCCGCCGGTCCCGCCAGTGCCGCCGGCGCCGCTGCCGCCGATCACGACGAACGCCATGCCGTCGGAATCCAGCCCGGAGGTGTTAATCGTCCCACTGTTTGTCACGACGGTGACGCCAATCGTGCCGCCAGTGCCCGCTCCGCCGGTGTTGCCGGAACCGCCGATCCCGACCCCGCCAATGCCGCCATCGCCGCCTGCGCCGCCGCCGCCGCCACTCCCGAGCCCGCCGCTGCCACCATCGCCTGCCGTGCCGCCAGCGCCGCCGTCACCGCCGAAGGCGGCGGCGCCGTTGCCACCGACGCCACCAGCTGCCGAGCCGGCAAACACGACGAGGTGAATGCCCGCCGATCCGTCCCCTGTGGTGACGATGTCGCCGCTGTTGGTGGCGATGATCGGGCCGATTGCTCCGCCGATCGCCGACCCGCCGGCGCCGCCGATACCGCCCGTGCCCAAGCCGCCGTTGCTGGCAAACCCGCCGGCGCCCGCGGCGCCGCCGCTGGCTAACCCGGCATTGCCGCCGACACCGCCATCTCCGCCGTCGCCGCCATCACCGCCAAAGCCAGCGCTGCCCGCGCTCGCTGCACCGCCAGTGGCAAAGCCAGCGATCCCCACGATCAGCATTCCCGCCGAACTGACGTTTGTAGTCGTGATGTCAAAGCTGTTGGTGACCGTGACGGATGCGACTCCGCCGCCGGAAACCGCGCCGCCCGCGCCGCTATTGCCACCAGTGCCCGATCCGCCGTTCGCGCCGGCGCCGCCGCTTCCGCCGACACCGCCGGTGGTGATGCCGCCCGCCTCGCCCGCACCGCCGGCACCACCCGCGCCGCCGTCACCGCCGAATCCGCCACCGCCCGCGCCGCCGACGCCGCCGATGTTGTTCGCCGCGATTGCCCTTGCGTGAATGCCGGGTGCACTTCCACCCGAGGTGGTGATGTTGGCGTCATTGTCGATATCGATCAGGCCCCCAGCGGGCGCTATTGTGGCGGGGCTGGCACCGGCCGACCCACCCCCGCTACTACCGGCCGGGCCACCGGGAGTTCCATTCGCCCCCGGGAGGCCGCCTGCGCCGGCTCCACCCGCGGAGCCATCGCCGCCGCTACCACCAATGCCCGTGCCGGCGGCACCGCCTGCAACGCCCGTGACGCTTAGAGCGCTGGCAACGAGGTCGGCGAAAATCCCGTCTTCCGACGAGACGATGGTGCCAACGTTGTCGATCGTGATTGATGCGCCCTGGGTCGCGGTAACGATGCCCGACCCACCGGTCGAGGTAAGGTTGCCCGAATTGGTGAGGGTGATGGTGTTGGCGGTGCCGCCAATGGTGGTGATCAGGATGCAGTCGCCGGCGAAGACGCAATTGGCGATGTTGTTGGAGACCACCGGGACGGCCTGGCCGGGCAGGTTGACCGCCTGCTGCGCGTGGGCCGGCGAAACCGCCAGCGTGCCGATGAGGAAGGTCGATGCCAAAGCCGTGCCACCGAGTAGCGCGCGATTGCGGACCGAGCGTGCGCCGCGGAAAAGGTTGGCGGGCACGTTCGACGGACAACGATTTGCGATCTTATGCACGGCTGTTTCCCCTCAGCTGACCAGGCAGACTCCTGCTGTCGTGCGACAGTAAGCGCGTTTTCGCGGTTTTGTGAACCCTGTCATATAAAACAGGTTGGCAACGAAGAGTTAGGTGAGGTGGCGTCAAGTCTGGCAAGCAGGGACTTAGGCGCCCTTCGGACGGTAGGTCTGGTCTTCCGTGGGGAAGGCGCGGGTGCGGACTTCTTCGCGATATTGTGTGGCGGCGTCAGTGATCCGGGCGGCGAGATCGTCATAGCGTTTGACGAACCGCGGGGTGCGCTCGAACAGGCCGAGCATGTCTTCGGTGACCAAAACCTGGCCGTCGCAATTGGGCGAGGCGCCGATGCCGATGGTCGGGACGGGGATGGCTTTGGTCAGTTCGTCGGCGATGCTTTCCATGACGCCTTCGACCACCACGCAAAAGGCACCGGCATCGGCCACCGCCTTGGCGTCGCCGACGATCTTCTTCGCCTCGGTCGCCGACTTGCCGCGCGCGCCATAGCCGCCGAGGATGTTGACCGCCTGCGGGGTGAGGCCGACGTGGCCGATCACCGGGATGCCGCGATTGGTCAGGAAGTCGATCGTCGGGGCCATCGCTTCGCCGCCCTCGAGCTTGACCGCCGCGCAGCCGCTTTCCTTCATGATCCGCGCCGCCGAGGCGAAAGCCTGTTCCGGGCTCCCCTCATAGCTTCCGAACGGCATGTCGACCGCGACCAACGCATGCCACGATCCGCGCACCACCGCGGCACCGTGGGCGCACATCATCTCAAGCGTCACCGGCACGGTCGAGGGCAGGCCGTAAATCACCTGGCCGAGACTGTCGCCGACCAGCAGCATCTCGCAATGCGGGTCGAGCAGTTGCGCCATGCGCATAGTGTAAGCGGTGAGCATCACCAACGGCTCGGCGGCGTGGCCGTCTATTTTTCGCGCACGGATCGCGGGGACGGTCATGCGCTTGCCCGGGACCGGGGTCGGCGTGGCGCGGCTGGTGCCGCTGTCGATGGTGAAGGTGGACATGCGCCGCTTTCTAGCGGGTCGCCGCTAGCGTAGCCAGCCGGGCGCGATCAGCGTAGCCAGCCGGCGCGCCGCGATGTCCAGGCGAAGTGCCAGATGACATAGCAAGCGACGATGATCACGAACGGCAGGAACAAGGCGTCCGAGGTGGTCAGGTTGCGCAGCTCGGGGACGAACAGCAATGCGGAGAATTGGACGAGCACCGCGACCAGCGAGGCGAGCAGTAGTTTCTCGGCGAGACGGCGGCGCAGGACGAGCAGGATCGCACCGACGAGGCCGATCCACACCGCGACCGCATAGGCCGCAACCATCCAGCTGGGTGCGGCGTCCCACAAGGCGCGCTGATCGACCGGCAGCGAAGCGGGATCGACCCGAACCTGCAACAGGTACATCGCGCAGCCGATGATTTCCCACGCCACGGCGCCGAGCGCGGCAATCGTGAACCAGCGCGGCGCGGGCCGTTGCGGGTTGACCTGGTCCATGAATTCCCCCTCCCAATCAAGGGGCGGAGAGTGCGTCGGACGGGCGGGATGCGCAAGGGCCGCAAATGCCCGTTCGGTTGACCCGGCGCGCGCGAGAGGCCAAGCGCCCCAATATGCCCCAAGCCACCGTCGCCATCGTCGGCCGTCCCAATGTCGGCAAGTCGACCCTGTTCAACCGTTTGGTCGGAAAGCGCGTCGCGTTGGTCGATGATCGCCCCGGCGTGACCCGCGACCGGCGCGAGGGCGAGGGCGAGCTGCTCGGCCTTGAATTCCGGGTGATGGACACCGCCGGTTTCGAGGATGTCGATCCCAAATCCTTGCCCGGGCGGATGCGCGCGCAGACCGAGGCCGCAGTGCGCGAAGCCGATGTCGCATTGTTCATGATCGACGCGCGCGAGGGACTGACCGCGATGGACGAGGAAATCGGCCGCTGGCTGCGGCAAGAGGATACGCCGGTGATCGTCGCCGCCAACAAGGCCGAAGGGCGCGGCGGCGAGGCCGGGCGGCTCGAGGCTTACAAGCTCGGGCTGGGCGAGCCGTTTGCACTGTCGGCCGAGCATGGCGAGGGGCTGGTGGATTTGTTTGAGGCGCTTCGGCCCCACATCGAGCAAGAGAAATTCGCAGCGACCGACGAGGATGAAGAGCACGAGGACGGGCCGCTGAAGCTGGCGATCGTCGGGCGACCCAATGCCGGCAAGTCGACATTGGTCAACAAGATGCTCGGCGAGGAACGGATGATCACCGGGCCCGAGGCCGGGATCACGCGCGATTCGATCAGCATCGAATGGCTGTGGAACGACCCTGTTGCTCTAGAAGCGCGGCCGGTGCGGCTGATCGACACCGCGGGTTTGCGCAAGCGCGCCAAGGTCGAGGACAAACTAGAGAAAATGAGCGTTGCCGATACCAAAAGAGCGATCGATTTCGCTGAAGTGGTGGTGCTGCTGATGGACGCCACGCGCGGACTCGAGGTGCAGGATTTGAAGATCGCCAGCCAGGTGATCGACGAAGGCCGCGCATTGGTCATTGCGATGAACAAATGGGACGTCGCCGAGGGCGCGTCGGCGCTGTTCAACGGGGTCAAGGGCGCGCTTGAGGAGGGCCTGAGCCAGCTAAAGGGCGTGCCGCTGCTGACCGTGTCGGCCCATACCGGCAAGGGCATCGACCAGTTGCTCGGCGCAGCATTCGAGGTGCGCGAGCAATGGTCTCGGCGGATCGGCACCGGCGAACTTAATCGCTGGTTCGAGCGCGCGGTCGAGGCCAACCCGCCTCCCGCTCCGGGGGGCAAGAGGATCAAGCTGCGCTATATCACGCAAGTGAAGACGCGGCCGCCGACCTTTGTCATCTTCGGATCGCGGGTCGATCAATTGCCGACCAGCTACGAGCGCTATCTGCTCAACTCGATGCGGCGCGACCTCGGGCTGGGGCCGGTCCCGCTTCGGCTATCTATGCGCGCGCAGAAAAATCCCTACGTCGACGCATCGCAATAGGTTGGGCGCAATAACCTGCTCTTTACTCTTTCATGCGTAGGTAATGGCGTGGAATTGCGCCTTTTCGGCGCGGATGGAGCGGGCAATTGGACGACGAATTCGACCGCGACGATAGTTCGGACATCGTCGACTGGCTGTATTTTGAGAAGACGCGGGCCGAGCTGGGGCCGGGGTTTATCCGGATTCTCGGCTATTTTCGCGAAGATGGCGAGAAAAGCGTCGCGCGGATCGAGCAAGCGATGCACGCTCATAACAGTGTCGAGCTGGTGATCCCGGCGCATACGCTAAAGGGCGAGTCGCGCCAGTTTGGGGCCGAGCCGTTGGCCGAAGTCGCCGAGCGGATCGAGAATATCGCGCGCTCGTGCATCGAGACCCACCGCTTCCCTGATGAATTGATCCCCGACGTGGTCGAGCTACGCCGGATGTTCAACCTGACGGTCGATTTGTTCGACAAGGCGACCAATCCGCTGATGACCCGCGCGGCGCCGGCCAGCTTCGGCCGCCGAAGCGCGTCGAACCAGGATTTCGGGCGGCTCTAGGTTTTCCGCAGGGGCTGCAGCCGCATCCGCGACAGCGAACGCCATAGCCATTCGAGCGGGCCGTAGTGAAAGCTGTCGAGCCACGGCTTGGACCACAGCAACATCAGCGCCCACATGCCGAGCACGAACAGCCACAATGTGGCGCGGCTGAAGTCGCCGAACAGATTGAGGCCGTAACCGTAGAAGATGCTGGTCATCACGATTGAGGTGGCGAGGTAATTGGTGAAGGCCATGCGGCCCGCCGCAGCGACTAGTGCTTTGAGAGCCGGCATCGGCCCGACCTTGACCCACCAGATGATCGCCGCCCCCCAGCCGACCGCCATCAGCACATCGAACGGCACCGACAAAGCGAGGAAGGCGAGGAACACGCGGATCGCATCGAAGTCGGCGCTGGCCTGCCACCAGGCGAGGAACGCCAGCGGGGGCAGCGCGATGGCGGCCGAGCGAAACGCCCAGCGGCGGTAACGCGCTGGATCCCACTGGCCGGTGAGAAAGCCCGATTTGAACATCGCCATGCCAAGGAACATCAGCCCCAATGTCTCGAGCCCGAAGCCGAAGAACGACAGGAACGGCTCGTAGCGGCGGTCGTTGAAGCGCGAGCCGACGATCGACGCATAGTCCGAGCGGTAGAGGGCGAGATCGCTGGCGATCTTGGGGCTAGCCGCGCCGACTTCGGATTCGATTACATTGCGCGATTCGATCATGTTGGCCGCCGTTTCGGAGGGCAGGTCGGGAGTGCCGGCCAGCGCGCCGGTGAGGCCAATCAACCCGAAATAGATCACCGACAGGGAGAGCAAGGCGACCGCCCAACGGACCAGGCCACGCGGGCTTTTGTTGCGGAAGAAATAGAGCAGCATCCCGCACAAGGCATAGAGCGCGAGCACGTCGCCGAACCAGACGAAGTAGAAGTGGATCAAGCCGAAGCCGAGCAGCACGATCATCCGCGCATAATGCGCTCTGGCGCTATTGCGGTCTGAAACGGTGGCCCGGCTCGACGCGCTGGCGCGCTCGATCACCAGCAGGGTCGAGGCGCCGAACAATATTGAGAACAGGCCGCGCATCTTGCCGTCAAAGATCAGGAAATTGAACGTCCAGCTGGCGAAATCGAGGCCCGAATCACCGCCGTAGGCCGCGGGGTTGGCATAAGCTGGAAACGGCATGGCGAAGGCGGTGATGTTCATCACCAAAATTCCCATCACCGCGACACCGCGGACGATGTCGAGGGCGAGGATCCGGTCAAATTCGTTCGTGTTCATTCGGCCCCCGGCTGGTGCCTAGTCCTCGGCCGCTTCCGATTGCAGCTGGACGTAATTTTGCAAACCCATCGCGTCGATCATCTCGAATTGCTGCTCGAGATGGTCGACATGATCCTCCTCGTTGGACAGGATTTTCGCGAACAGG
>JBDSOV010000257.1:0-5109 GCA_039914575.1 Sphingomicrobium sp. | reverse complement strand
GAAGCAAGGTCCCGACGCGGTAGATATTGTGATAGCTGCCGATCACCCAGATCGTGCCATCGTCCTTCAAGATGCGCCGCGCCTCGGCCAGCCATTCGCGGGTGAAATCGTCGTAGGTGGCGAGACTTTCGAACTTGTCCCAATCATCGTCGCAGGCATCGACCTTGCCGCCTTCGGGTCGAAGCAGATCGCCGCCGAGCTGGAGGTTGTAGGGGGGGTCGGCAAAGATCATGTCGACGCTTTTGTCGGGCAAGCGCGCCATCTCCACGATGCAATCGCCAAGGATGATCTGGTCGAGGGGAAGTTCGCGAGGCGGCTTGGGACTATTGCGCGGGCGCAGGCGCCCGTTCGTCTCCGTTACCGGCAGGATCATGTTCACAGGTGAAGCCCCCTCGTTGCCGAACAGGGTGAGTCAGGGGGCCAACGCGGTCAAGCGAACAAGGGTTAACGGCGGTTTGCAGAGGCGGAGAACGAAGCGAGTCCGTCGATTCGCGACCACAAGATGTTGCGGTTTTACTGGGGCCGCAGACTCAAGCGGTAGCGGTGTGACTCGAAAGACTCGGCTGCGGCATTTCCGGTGCAAGCCGGTCGCGGACCGGCGCAAAGCTGCGGCGATGGAGCGGCGTCAGGCCAAGCGCATCAAGCGCGCGGATGTGCTCGGGGGTTGGATAGCCGCGGTTCCGCTCCCAGCCATAGCCGGGCCAGGTCAGCGCATGCTCGGCCATAATCCGGTCGCGGGTGACCTTGGCGACGATCGACGCGGCGGCGATCGAGCGGCATTTGGTATCACCCGCGACGATCGCCTTCGAAGGCCGATTCCAGCGCGGAGTGGCATTGCCATCGACCAGCACCCAGGCGGGGTCGATTCCAAGCGCCTCGACCGCGCGGCTCATCGCCAGCATTCGCGCCCAATAGATATTGATCTCGTCGATTTCCTCGACCGAGGCGATCCCGACCCCGATTGCCGCGACTCTCTGCAGCCGTCCGTAAATCGCCTCGCGCGCTTCGATCGGCAGCTTTTTGCTATCGTCGATCCCGCGCGGGAAATGGACCCGGTCGAGGATCACCGCAGCGGCGACCACCGGTCCGGCGAGCGGCGCGCACCCCGCCTCGTCGACCCCGGCGAGTGGCATCGGGAACGGGCGCTCGAGCTTGAAACAGGGGCGGGCCATCAGTCCGCCATCCGCCACGGCGGAAAGCGGCGAGCTTCGCCGGCCTTGTAGAGGAAAATGGTGTTGCCCGAGGGGTCGCGCAGCCGTGCCTCGCGCCACATCCACGGCTGGTTGCGCGGGCCATGCTCAAACGGAACACCGAGCCGCGCCAGCCGGTCGACTTCGCGCTCGATATCGTCGCATTCCAGATAAACGGCAGTGGTGGGCGAGATGACTTCCTCGGCGTCGGCCTGAACCGACAATGTCGCCCCGCCCCCGGTCTCGAACCGGGCATAGCCATTTTCGGGACTGTCGACGATCTGGCGAAGACCGAGCGCGCGGTAGAAAGCGACCGATTTGGCATAATCAGTGACGGTCATCGTCACCTGGTTCATCCGAGGCATCGACCCAGGACCAACGTCGAGCCGGACATCAGCCTGCCCGATCGGCCCCGCCCCGCCGCCAAGCCCCGGCGCGGCGAGAATCGCGACCCGGACGAACTCGCGCGCGCACCCGACCGCTTGCGGCAGGCCATGCCCTTCGGCGAGAAACATCGCGATCGCCGACGCCAGGGTGCAGCCGGTGCCGTGGGTACTGGTGGTGTTGATCCGCTGCCCCTGCCAGCTGGTAATATTATCCTCCTCGATCAGCGCATCGGCCAGCGCATCGCCCTCCTCATGCCCGCCCTTGATCAGCACCGCGCAACGATGGGCCGAGCACAGGCTGAGCGCGGCGGCGACTGGATCTTCCTCGCTGGTCAGGCGGCGGATCTCGGGCAAATTGGGAGTGACGATGGTGGCGACGTCCATCAACTGCCCGAAGGCGGCGATGGTCTCGTCGTCGGCCAGCGGAGCGCCGCTGGTCGCGACCATCACCGGATCGAAGATGATCGGGATGTTTTCGAATTTTGCCAGCCGTTCAGCGATGACACGGGCGGCAAACGCCCCGCCGATCATCCCGATCTTGATCGCATCGACCCCGATGTCGGACGTGACCGCGTCGATCTGGGCAAGGATCATTTCGGCCGGGATGGGGTGGACCGCGGTCACGCCGACGGTGTTTTGCGCGGTGATCGCAGTGACCGCAGTCATGGCGTGGCCGCCGAGCATGGTGATGGTCTTGATGTCGGCCTGGATCCCCGCGCCGCCGCCCGAGTCCGACCCGGCGATGACCAGGATTCGGGCGATCGTCATGCTTTGTGTTTCCGCTCGGTCGAGGCCGGATGCTGCACCAGATTCTTGCCGGTGCGCGCCGGCCGGTCGACCAGATCGCCGCCGCAATTGGGGCAGCGCTCGTCAAGCGCTTCAGCACAAGCCGCGCAGAAGCTGCATTCGAACGAACAGATGAACGCGCCGGGCAGATTGGCCGGCAAATCGGCACCGCACCGTTCGCAATCGGGGCGCATATCGAGCATTAGGCGGCGGCCACCGCAGCGCAAATATCGTCGACGATCGTCTCGACCTCGGCCATGTCGTCGCCCTCGGCCATCACCCGGATCAGCGGCTCGGTCCCCGACTTGCGGATCACTAGGCGTCCGCGCCCGTGCAATTGCGCTTCGGCGGCGGCGATGCGCGCGATCACCGCGGCGGCCTCGAGCGGTTCGCCTTTCTCGTAGCGGACATTCTTGAGCAATTGCGGCACCGGCTCGAACTGGTTGAGCAATTCGCTCGCTTTCCGCCCGCTGTCGACCATGCAGGCGAGGATTTGCAGCCCCGCGACCAGCCCGTCGCCGGTGGTCGCGTGATCGGTCAGGATGATATGCCCCGACTGCTCGCCGCCGACGTTGCAGCCGGACTTGCGCATTTCCTCTAGCACATGACGGTCGCCGACCTTGGTGCGGATGAGCCCGATCTTCTCCTCCGCAAGGCGGCGCTCGAACCCGAGGTTGGACATCACCGTCGCCACCACCGCGCGGCCCTTGAGCAATCCGCGCCGCGCCTGATCGATCGCGATCAGCGCCATCAACTGGTCGCCGTCGATCACCTTGCCGGTCTCGTCGACCACGATCAGCCGGTCGGCGTCGCCGTCCAATGCGAGGCCGATGTGCGCGCCGTTGGCGACCACCGCATCGCGCAGCATTTGGGGATGGGTCGAGCCGCAATTATCATTGATGTTGACGCCATTGGGCGAAACACCGAGCGGAATCACATCCGCACCAAGCTCCCACAACGCATCGGGGGCAACGTGATAGGCGGCGCCATTGGCGCAATCGACGACGATTTTGAGTCCGTCGAGGCGAAGCTGCTCGGGCAAAGTCGATTTGGCGAAATGGACGTAGCGCCCGCGCGCATCGTCGATCCTTTTGGCGCGGCCGACAAGCTCGGCCTTAGCCAGTTTCGGCTCCTTGTCCAAGCGTCGCTCGATCGAGCGTTCGGCCTCGTCGCTCAATTTATAGCCGTCTGGCCCAAACAATTTGATGCCATTGTCGACGAACGGATTGTGGCTGGCGCTGATCATCACGCCGAGGTCGGCGCGCATCGAACGGGTCAGCATCGCCACTGCCGGGGTCGGCATCGGACCCAACAGGACGACGTCCATCCCGACCGAGGTGAAGCCCGCGACCATCGCCGATTCCATCATGTAGCCGGACAAGCGCGTATCCTTGCCGATCACCACGCGGTGGCGATGATCGCCGCGCAGGAAGTGCGCGCCGGCCGCCTGGCCGACCCGCATCGCAATTTCGGCGGTCATCGGCGCGTCATTGACGCGGCCGCGAATCCCGTCGGTCCCAAAGAATTTCCTGCCCATCAGAAGCTCTTGCCTGAAAAGGCTTAACCGAAAAAGGCCCAGACACCGGCGGGGCGATAACCAAGCGCGCCATGGCCCCAGGTTGCGGCCAGCCACAGCAGGGTTCCACCGATCGAAGCGAAGGCGCCGGGCGAGGCAATTCCGCGCCCAAACGGGACGAAGCTGGTGCGTCGCATCCAGTCGCGCCACGGCTCGCCAACCAGCTTCCCTTTCTTATGATCCTGGCCATATGCCCCGCCCAAAGCGAGGATCGCGATGGCGACGCTGACCACCAGGCTGGCGGCGACCGGAACGACGATCGCATGGACCAAGGCCCAGATCGCAAAGCTCCACATCATCGGGTGGCGGGTGATCGCGAACACCCCGCGCGCCGCGCCGATGTGGGTTACCGGCTTGCCCGGGTTGGGAAAGGCCGGATTGCGGCGCAGCGAGCCGACCAACAGGATCGAGCCAACCCACATCAATAGAGTCGCGACGATCCAGCCCAGCGCGCCCAAGTCCCAGTATTGGCCCGGCGCTTGGGCCATGGCCGACCCGTAAGAACGCGACATCGCCCACAGCAAGGCAATCGCGACAATCGAATAGACGATGGCGAAACCGCGCTCGCCGAGGATCCGGACTATCGCCGCGCGGAGCGGATGCGACATCGCAAAGTGGGCGCCGACGAAGCCCGCCGAGGCGAGCATTAGGCAACCCAGCCCGGTCACCGCCGATAGGCCTCGGGCAAGGCCTGGCGATCGAGGGTGCGATAGCGGTCGCGAAGCTTGGTCTGGCGGCTCTCTAGCGGCTGGCGGACCCCGTCGATCCACACCATCTGCGCCTCGCTCGCCAGTTCGAGCGGATCGCCCGACCAGATCACCACATCGCCCTGCCGCCCGCGACCGAGGCTACCGAGTGTGTCGCCGAGGCCGATCACTTCGGCGGGCTTCGAGGTGATCATCGCCAGCGCTTCGCCCCAGCTGACCCCGGTCGCGCCCGGCACCTTGCCCAGCGCGACGAGGTTGGCGGCATATTGGCGCTGGTTGAATAAATAGCGCGAATCATTGTCGTCGATCATCCCGATCGCGACCTTGACCCCGGCGGCGCGCATCCGACCGATATTCGACTGGGTCGCGGCGAGTTGCTCGAAGCTGGCCGGGAGGTCGTTGACCGCCGACGCAATCACCGGAATGCCCGAGGCGGCGATGCGGTCGGCGACGGTCCAGCCTTC
>JBDSOV010000254.1:0-3460 GCA_039914575.1 Sphingomicrobium sp. | reverse complement strand
GTCGAGGTCGACCTGGAGGGGCCGCGTAGCGGCGAGGTTTTGGTCGAGATCATGGCGACCGGGATTTGCCATACCGATGCCTACACACTCGATGGGCTGGACAGCGAAGGGCTGTTCCCGTCGATCCTCGGGCATGAGGGCGCGGGGGTTGTGCGGGAAATTGGGGCTGGCGTGACCTCGGTCGCGGTCGGGGATCATGTCATCCCGCTCTACACGCCCGAATGCGGGAAGTGTAAAACCTGCCTGTCGGGCAAGTCGAACCTGTGCACCGCGATCCGCGCGACGCAGGGCCAGGGCTTGATGCCTGACGGGACCAGCCGCTTCTCCTACAAGGGTCAGATGCTGCACCATTATATGGGCTGCTCGACCTTCTCCAACTTCACCGTATTGCCCGAGATCGCGGTGGCGAAAATCCGGCCCGACGCGCCGTTCGACAAGGCCTGCTACATCGGCTGCGGAGTGACCACCGGGATTGGAGCGGTGACCCACACCGCCAAGGTCGAGCCGGGCGCCAATGTGGTGGTGTTCGGCTTGGGCGGGATCGGGCTCAACGTCATCCAGGGCGCGAAACTGGCGGGGGCGGCGAAGATTGTCGGGGTCGATATCAATCCGGCCAAGGAGGAATGGGGACGGCGCTTCGGCATGACCGATTTCGTCAATCCGAGGGACGTGCCCGATGTCGTCGCGCACCTCGTGGCGCTGACCGATGGCGGGGCCGATTACAGCTTCGACTGCACCGGCAACACCGACGTGATGCGCAATGCGCTTGAATGCTGCCACCGCGGCTGGGGCCAGTCGATCATCATCGGCGTGGCCGAGGCCGGCAAGGAGATTTCGACGCGGCCGTTCCAATTGGTCACCGGGCGGGTGTGGAAGGGCAGCGCGTTCGGCGGCGCCAAGGGGCGCAGCGACGTGCCGGGGATCGTCGATATGTATATGGACGGGACGATTGAGATCGATCCGATGATCACCCACCTGCTGAGCTTGGACGAGATCAACAAAGGGTTTGATTTGATGCACGCGGGGGAGAGCATCCGCGCGGTGGTGGTGTTTTAGGAGGAGAGCATATGTACAGTCATGTGATGGTCGGGTCGAACGACATCGACGCGTCGAAGACATTCTATGATGCCATCTTTACCGCGACCGGCGGCAAGGAGGGGCGGCTCGATCCCAAGGGACGGCTGGTCTATCTCAACAATGGCGGGATATTCCTCGTTACCCCGCCGATTGACGGTCAGCCCGCGACCTGCGGCAATGGCTCGACCATCGGCTTCGCGGTCGACGGCCCGGAGCAGGCGCAGGCGTGGGAGAAAGCCGGGGTCGCCAATGGCGGCACCGCGATCGAGGATCCGCCGGGGGTGCGCTCGGGGATGGGGGTCAATCTCTACCTCGCTTATCTGCGCGATCCGTCGGGCAACAAATTATGCGCACTGCATCGCCTGCCGGCCGATGCATGATCGAGACGCTTAGCGAAGTTCGGGCGCATGGCGGGACCCAGGGCGTCTATCGCCATGCCTCCGTCGCGACCACCACCGACATGGTGTTTTCGGCGTTCGTCCCCGACCATGCGGCGGGGGCGAGCCTGCCGGTGCTGTGGTATCTGTCGGGGCTGACCTGCACCCACGCCAATGTCACCGAAAAAGGCGAATATCGCGCGGCCTGTGCGGAAGCCGGGATCATCTTCGTCGCGCCCGATACCAGCCCACGCGGATCCGACGTGCCCGACGATCCCGACGGATTGTGGGACTTCGGGCAGGGCGCGGGTTTCTATGTCGATGCCACCCAAGCGCCGTGGGACCGGCATTTCAACATGTGGACCTATCTCGCCGACGAGCTTCCCGCATTGGTCGGCGCGCATTTCCCGGCAGATTTGGCGCGGCAGTCGATCACCGGCCATTCGATGGGCGGGCATGGCGCGCTGACGCTGGCGCTGGGCTTGCCGGGGCGGTTCCGCTCGGTCAGCGCTTTCTCGCCGATCGTTGCGCCGGGCCAAGTGCCGTGGGGGCGCAAGGCGCTGAAGCATTATCTCGGCGAGGACCGCGCGATGTGGCGCAAGCATGATGCGGTGGCGGCGATCGAGGATGGAGCGCGGGTGGCCGAATTGCTGGTCGATATCGGCACCGACGATCCGTTCGTGGAGAAGGAATTGAAGCCAGAATTGCTCGAGGCGGCGTGCGCCGCGGCGGGGATCCCGCTGACGCTGCGACGGCAAGCGGGTTACGACCATAGTTATTATTTCATCTCGACCTTCATGGCCGACCATGTGGCGTGGCACGCGACAAGGCTGGCGAAATGATCGAAAGCCTCGACCTGTGGGCGCAGCACGGCCTGAGGGTCGGGGTGGGCTTGGTGATCGGGGTGCTGGTCGGGCTTGAGCGCGGGTTCAAGCTTAAGGACCAGCCCGACGGCAAGCGCGTGGCGGGGGTGCGGACCTTTTCGTTGCTCGGGCTCGGCGGCGGGATCGCCGGACTGCTCGGGTCGATGGGGCAGCACCTGGTCGGCGCAGTGCTGATGCTCGGCGCGATCGGGATGCTGGCGATTGCCTATGCGCCGAAGCTCAAAGCCAAAGGCGACGCGACCAGCCCGATCGCCGCGATCGCGACACTGGGGATCGCCTATCTCGCGGGCAATGGGATGATCGGGCTGGCGCTTGCAGCGGGCGCATTGGTGGTGCTGATCCTGGCGCTGCGCGACGAGCTTCACGGGTTCGTCGACCGGCTCGACGAGCGCGACATCAAGTCGCTGGCGCGGTTCGCGGTGATCTCACTCGGCGTGCTGCCGTTCCTGCCCAACGAGGCGTTCGGCCCCTATGGCGCGTGGAACCCGTTCAAATTGTGGTGGGTGGTGGTGCTGGTCACCGGCTTCTCGTTCGTCGGTTACATCGCCAACAGCATCTTCGGAGCGCGCCACGGGACGATCGCCACCGCGCTGATCGGCGGGGCCTATAGCTCGACTGCTGTGACCCAGTCGCTCTCCCAGCGGTTGGGGTCGAAGGAGGCGGGCGGGGCCGAGCCGGCCGGAATCGCGCTCGCCTCGGCAGTTATGTATTTGCGGGTCTTGGTGCTGGTCGGGATTTTGGCCAACCGCATGCTGGCGCCACTGGCGCTGATCATCGCGCCGGCATTGGTGGTCGCTTGGGCGGCCGGCTGGTGGCTCTATCGCTCCGCGCCAACGAGCAAGGACAGCGTTCCGCCGGGCAACCCGATTGCGTTGCTGCCCGCATTGACCTTCCTCGCCTTCGTCGCCGGGGCGGCGGTCGCGGCGCGCTGGGCGCAGGGGCAGTTCGGCGAGCAGGGGATCGCGCTGCTGCTGTTCCTGATGGGCTCGATGGATGTCGATGCCTCGATCGTCACCGCCGGGGGGCTGCCCGTGGCGGCAATCGGCAGCACATTGGCGGCGATTGCGATCGGCGGAACGGTGGTCGCCAATATGGCGGTCAAGATCGGGGTGACACTGGCTT
>JBDSOV010000244.1:0-7388 GCA_039914575.1 Sphingomicrobium sp. | reverse complement strand
TGATCTTCTCGGTCGGGACTTCGACCGATTCGACCAATTGGGTCAGGCCCATGCGCTTCGCGTCGGCGAGGATCTGGTCCTTCACCTTGTTTTCGAAGCCGGAATAAGCGTGGATGATGTACCAGCGAGACATTGGTCGATGCGCCTTTTTTCGTTTAGCCGAGCAGGCCGAGCAGGAATTTGACGACCGACGAGAAGAAGGCGTCGACCCCGAGGAAGAAAATCGCCAGCAGCGTGGTCATGATCAACACCATGATGGCGGTGGTGATGGTCTCCTTGCGCGTCGGCCAGACGACCTTGCGGGCTTCGTTCCTCACCTGATTGACGAATTCGCCGGGGGTCGTTTTTGTCACTGTGCGTCAAGCCTTCAGTTGAAACAGATAGAAAAAAGAGGTCCGCGGCGTGCCGCTGAACCTCGTCGCAGCGCCTTACATCGTATCAGGTGATTTAGGCAAGCTGCGGCGAAGCGCAATGGCAGGGGCAGGGGGACTCGAACCCACGACCCTCGGTTTTGGAGACCGATGCTCTACCAACTGAGCTATACCCCTAGGCCGAGCCGGCGATTAGCCGCGCGACGGAACATTCGCAAGTTCAAGCCGCGACGTCGAAGGGGACGATTTCGCCAGACAGGTAGAGGTTGCGGGCTTTGGTGCGGCTGAGTTTGCCCGACGAGGTGCGGGGCAGGGTGCGGGGCGGGACGAGTTCGACCACCGGGGTGATGCCGGTGATCGCGCGGACCCGTTCGCGGATGTCGTCGCGCAGGCGGCCGCGTTCGGCGGGGTCGCTGACCCGGCAATGGACCAGCACCGCCGGGGTTTCCTCGCCCAGCGGGCCGGTGATGGCGAAGGCGGCGATGTCGCCCGACTTGAAGCCGGGCAACTGCTCGACCGCCCATTCAATATCCTGCGGCCAATGGTTGCGGCCGTTGATGATGATCATGTCCTTGGCGCGGCCGACGATGAAAATGTAGCCGGCCGAGAGGTAGCCCATGTCGCCGGTGTCGAGCCAACCGTCGTCGGACAAGCAGGCGGCAGTTGATTCCTCGTCGCGGAAATAGCCGTGCATCACCGACGAGCCGCGGCAGAAGAGTTTGCCGATCGCGCTGTCGGGCAGCACAGCGCCGTCGGCACCGCGGATCTCGACTGTCATGCCGATCACCGGTTTGCCGCAATTGACGATCGCGCGGTAGCGGCGCGGGCGCTCCTGCGCCGGGGTACCGACACCGGCTAGTTCCGATTCCTCGACCAGTTCGAGCCTGATGCCCTCGCCCGGGGGCATGATCGACACCGCCAGCGTGGCTTCGGCCAGGCCATAACTGGGGCAGAAAGCGGCGGCCTTGAACCCGGCATCGGCGAAGCTGTCGACGAACGCCTGCATCACGTCGGGGCGGATCATGTCGGCGCCATTTCCAGCGATCCGCCAGCGGGCGAGGTCGAAGCGGTCGGCGGCGCGGGTCTGCGACGACATGCGGCGCGAGCAGATGTCGTAGCCGAAGGTCGGCGAGTAGCTCAACGTGGTGCCTGGGTTGCGGCTGATCAGGTCGAGCCACGCCAGCGGGCGGCGCGCGAAATCCTCGGTCTTCAAATAATCGACGCTGACCTGGTTGGCGAGCGGCGAGAGCATGCAACCGACCAGCCCCATGTCGTGATACCACGGCAGCCAGCTGATGCAGCGGTCGCTATCCTGCAGCTCGATTCCCAGGCTGTGGGCGTGGAGATTGTCGAGCAAAGCGCGGTGGGTGACCGCAACGCCATGCGGGAAGCGGGTCGAGCCCGACGAATATTGGAGATAGGCGATCGCCTCGCCGCTGTTGGCGGGGAGGGGCGCTGGCGATGGTTCGATCTCGGCCAGGCTGTCCCAGTCGCGCGCGTTGACCTTGCGCTGGGTCGCGGCCTCAATCGAATATTCGGCCAGCTCGGGCGGATAGAGGAATAGTTGCGGGTCGCTGCTCTCAAGCATCACCAGCAATTGCGAGACATAGGCCTCGCGCCCGCCGAAGCTGGTCGGCAGCGGCAGCGGCACCGGCCACAGCCCGGCATAGACCGCGCCGAAGAAGCAGGCGGCGAATTCGGCGCCGGTCTCGGCGATCAGCGCGACGCGGTCGCCCGGCTTGAGGCCGAGGGTCACGAAGCGGTGGCCATGGGCGAGGGCGTCGTTTTTTAGGTCGGCAAACGGATAAGCGCGGGTCAGCGCGCCGCGGGCATCGTGGAAATTCATCCCGCGAACCCCGCGAGCGGCATAATCGAGAGCGTCGCCGAGCGTCTCGAAATCGGCGTAGCGCCGATCGAGGGTATCGGAGGTGGGCGTTGCGCCGGGTGGAGACAGACTGGTCATGGTCTTGATGTCGCGATCAATCTCGCGCGTGTCCTGGTCCCATCATGAAGATCGTGGCGCCATTCGCCCCCTGAGGTAGTCGCAGTTTTCCTGCCTTTGCGTGATGGTCACCGACTGTGGCACAAACATGGCGACATGCGCGCCCGACAACCCCGCCGCCCCCGGCCACCGCTCGACGAAGCGGCGCTGAAGGAGCTTGGTCTGGCCTATGTCGCGCGCTTCGCTACCAGCCGTGCCAAACTGGGCGATTACCTCCGCCGCAAGCTGCGCGAACGCGGCTGGGCGGGCAGCGGCGACCCGCCGGTCGGGGAGATCGTGGCGTGGGCGGCCGAGGCGGGCTTTATCGACGACCCGGCTTATGCCTTGTCGCGGGCACGGGCGCTTGGCGCGCGCGGGTTTGGCGAGCGGCGGGTGGGACAAGCGCTGCGAGCGGCGGGAATCGAAGATGACGACGGGGTCGCAGCGCGCGATCACGCCCGCGAGACAGCCGACGAGGCAGCACTGCGATTTGCCCGGCGCAAGCGGCTCGGACCGTTTGCGACGGTGCCGCCGGATCGCAGGGACTCGGACAAGGCATTGGCGGCGATGATCCGCGCGGGACACCCGTTCGACCTCGCCAAACGCATCCTTTTGCTTCCAGCGGATTTCGATTCGGACACGTAACTATCTGACGCTTTGAGTTTTTCGGCAGTTAATCCAAAACTGTTTAACCATCGCGACCAGCATGGTATGAATGCCGCGTGCGCCAGACAGGAGAGGGTGCGGCGCCTGTCGCCAGTTCGTCGGCTATTGCTGAACCCATTGTCGCGCACACCATTCTTGGCGCGGGCGAGGATGATGCCGAGGGCGCGCTGCCCGACGGCGAACGTGACGGCCCCGACGGCGCCAGCAACGGCAACGCCGAAGATGATGGCCCCCACGACGAGGGCATCCACGATGATGGCGACGGCTTTCTTGTCGCCGGCCGGATCAAATGGTTCGATGCGACTCGCGGTTTCGGCTTTCTCATCAGCGACCAATGCGAGGGCGATGTGCTGGTACATTTTTCAGTGCTTCGCGACCATGGCCGCCGAAGCCTGCCCGAAGGTGCGCTGATCGAGTGCATCGTCGAGCATCAGGATCGCGGCCTGCAGGCGCGGCGAATCATTACGATCGACCTCAGCGAGGCCTTGCCCAGCCCAACAAGACCGGCCATCCCTGCCGCCGACCGTGCCGACCGCCAGGCCCTGGCGGATGCAGCAGGGATATTCGAGTCGGTGGAGGTGAAATGGTTCAATCGGGTCAAGGGCTATGGCTTCCTCAATCGAGTGGGCGAGCCCGATGCGGACATCTTCGTCCACATGGAGACAGTGCGGCTGGCGGGATTGGCCGATTTGCAGCCCGAGGATATCGTCGAGGCGCGGATCGCGGAGGGTCGCAAGGGCCTGACCGCAGTCGAACTTCGCCACGCCTGATCCTGAAAATCCTGTTCGCTGCGCTGGCGGCAGTGCCTGCAGCGTGCCAGCCCGCCGCGACTCCCGTGGCGCTTGAGCGTTCGGCGGCCGGGCTCGACCAGATGACGCTGACAATTGCCTCGGGCGGCAAGACCCACTGCTTCACGGTCGAGGTCGCGCGCAGTCTCGAACAGCAGCAGACCGGCATGATGAACCGCAATTCACTGGCCCCCGACCGCGGCATGATCTTTCCCTACGACCCACCGCAAACGGTCGCCTTCTGGATGCGGAATACCCTGATCTCGCTCGACCTGATCTTCATCGCGCCGGGGGGCAAAATCCTCAGGGTCGAGGCTGATGCGGTGCCGCTGTCGCTCGACCAGCTGCCGTCCGGCGGACCGATCGAGGCGGTGCTCGAACTGGCCGGTGGGCGCGCCGCCGAGCTTGGGTTGCAGCCGGGCGACCAGGTCGACTGGACGCGCTGAACTTGCTTCGCGCGATGCAACGGCGCTAACGGCCCCACATGGGACTTTTCGCAAATGCCTTCACCTGGTGGAACGGCGCCTCGTGGGGCACGATCTTCTTCTCGCGCCGCAATGGCGAGGAAGCCGGCCGCGACGAGGCCGGTAATATCTATTTCCGGCATCGCCAGGATCCGCAACGCCGCTGGGTGATGTACGTCGGCGCGAACGACAGCAGCCGGGTGCCGCCGGGCTGGAACGCGTGGTTGCGCGGGACGATCGACGGGGTGCCCGAGCAATCGCTGCCCCCGCGCCGCCCGTTCGAGCAGCCGCCGCAAGCCAACCTTACCGGTAGCGACCAGGCGTGGCGGCCGGCGGGGTCGATCCGCGCCGGCGGCAAACGAGCGGCGGCGACCGGCGACTACAGCGCCTGGACGCCCGACAAGGCGTGAGCGGTGGCCGCACTTTCGCTGTGGCCGCGCTCGGTCTGATCGCCGCCGCGTGCGACCGTGAGCCGAACGAGGCTGCGGCCGACAATAAGATCACCGCCGAAGCGCTGCCGCCGTCGGTCAACACTGCCGGGGTGACTCCGATGGCCGACCGCGTGGCGGTCATCGCCTTGCTCAACAAGCGCAACGGAATCGTTCGCGATTTCACCCTGAAGCCCGGCCAGGCGATCCGCGCCAAGGATGTGGTGATCCGCCTGCGTGCCTGCGATTCGACCGCGCCGTGGGAGGCCGAGCGGTTCACCGGGGCATTCGTCCAGCTCGATGTCCGGCGCTCGGACAGCAATTGGGGCCGAGTGTTTTCGGGCTGGGTCTATAAGGAAAGCCCGTCGCTCAACGTCGTCGAGCATCCGGTCTATGACGTGTGGGTCAGGAGCTGCGCGATGAGTTGGCCGGGCGGCGTAGAAGCGCCACCATCGGCCGGGGGCACGAGCAACCGGTCGAGCGCGCCGAAATCGGGCGGTGGAAGCTCGCCTGGCGCGGGTTCACCGAACAATTCGAACATTGCGCCGGTCGAGGCGCCGGCCGCCGCCGATCCCGAACCGAGCGCGCCCGAGAGCAACGCGACGTAAAGGTCGCGCTTGACCGAGACTGCGCCCAGCGAGGCGAGATGGTCGGTCATGAACTGGCAATCGAGCAACAGGAAATGGCCGAGCCGGAGCCGCGCGACGAGCCACGCCAGCGCGATCTTCGACGCGTCGGTGCGGCGGCTGAACATCGATTCGCCGAAGAACGCACGACCAAGGCGTACGCCATAGAGGCCGCCGACCAGCTCTCCATTATCCCAACATTCGATCGAATGCGCCTGGCCGGCGGCGTGGAGTCCCAACGTGGCGCGCTCTATATCGGCGTTGATCCACGTCTCGTCGCGCATCGCGCAGGCTCGGACGACCTCGGCGAAGGCGGTATCGCAGGTTACTGAAAACTGGCCGCGCCTTATCCGCCGGGCGAGCGAGCGCGACAGCCGGAACTGGCGCAGCGGCAGGATTGCACGGCTGCGCGGTTCGACCCAGAAAATCTCCTCGGCATCGCGGCTATCGGCCATCGGAAAGATGCCGGCGGCATAACCGCGAAGCAGGATCCGGGGGTCGAGGCCACTCATCGGGCGATGCTACAATATTTCGCGGACGATGTCCTGCGGGCGGCACAGGCGGACGCCCTTGTAGGTTTCGACCAATGGTCGGTTGATGAGGATCGGATGCGTCAGCATTGCGTCGAGGATCGCTTCGTCATCAGCATCGGCGAGGCCGAGTTCGGTCGCCAGCGGCTCCTTGGCGCGAAGGCCCTCGCGGGGGGTGATTCCGGCGCGGGAATAAAGACGGACCAATTCGTCGCGCGATGGTGGATTTTTGAGATATTCGATGACCGTGACGTCGGCGCCCTCGGCCTCGAGTATGTCGAGCGTCTTGCGCGAGGTGCCGCAGACGGGAATGTGGAGGATGGTGGCTTTCATGCGTGCTGTTCTTCGAGCCACTGCTCCAGCCATTTGATCGTGTAATCGCCGGCCAGGAAGGAGTCGGTGCGGATGATCTTCTGGTGAAGCGGAACGGTGGTCTTCATCCCCTCGACCACGAACTCCTCAAGCGCGCGCTTGAGCCGCATGATGCAATCGTCGCGGGTCACGCCATAGACGATCAACTTGCCGATCATGCTGTCGTAATAAGGCGGCACTCGATAGCCGGCGTAAAGCCCGCTATCGACCCGGACGTGCATCCCGCCGGGGGCGACGTAATTTTTGACGAGGCCGGGCGAGGGAGCGAAGGTCACCGGATCTTCGGCATTGATGCGGCACTCGATGGCATGGCCGTGGAGGATGATCTGGTCCTGCGTGACCGACAAGCCGTCGCCCTGCGCGACGCGGATCTGCTCGCGCACCAGGTCGATGTCGCTGATCAATTCGGTCACCGGATGTTCGACCTGCAGCCGGGTGTTCATCTCGATGAAGTAGAATTCATCATTCTCGTACAGGAACTCGATCGTGCCGGCGCCGCGATAGTGCATGTCGGCCATCGCCTTGGCGACCACCCCGCCCATGTGGGCGCGCTGCTCGGCCGAGATCACTGGAGAGGGCGCTTCCTCGATCACTTTCTGGTGGCGGCGCTGAATCGAGCAATCGCGCTCGCCGATGTGGATCGCCTTGCCTTCGCCGTCGCCGAACACCTGGAATTCGATGTGGCGTGGGTCACCGAGATATTTTTCCAGATAGACGGTGGCGTCACCGAACGCCGCTTTGGCTTCCGACGCCGCCTGCATCATCGCCGATTCGAGATGAGCCTCGTCCTCGACCACCTTCATCCCGCGCCCGCCGCCGCCCGACGCGGCCTTGATGATCACCGGATAGCCGACCTCGGCGGCGATGGCGCGCGCTTCGGCGATGGTCTCGAGCGGGCCGGGCGAGCCGGGGACCAATGGCAGGCCGAGCTTGGCGGCGGTGCGCTTGGCCTCGACCTTGTCGCCCATGATCCGAATATGCTCGGGTTTGGGCCCGACCCAGCACAGGCCGTGGCTTTCGACGATCTCGGCGAACTGCGCATTTTCCGAGAGGAAGCCGTAGCCGGGGTGGATCGCGTCGGCATGGCTGATCTCGGCCGCCGAAATGATGTTGGCCATGTTGAGATAGGAGTCGGCCGCCGCGGGCGGGCCGATGCACACCG
>JBDSOV010000240.1:0-8139 GCA_039914575.1 Sphingomicrobium sp. | reverse complement strand
CCGCCGGCATCGCGGGTCAGCCCGAGCTCGCCGAGGCGGGCGCTGCCGGCGTCCTTGGCGGCGTTGACCGCGGCGCTGGCCTTGTCACGCAGGCTGTCGGTGACGGGGGCAAGCAATTGCTTTTCACGGCGACTGACCGGCAGCAAAGCGGCGAGGATCGCCCCCGCCGCAATCCCGCCGGCAATCACCGCCAACGGCGCTTCGCCCAACTGATCGCTTACCTTGCGGCTCGCTTCGGCAGCGCCGTCGCGGGCGCTGTCATAGGCAGTGATCGCGCGCTCGCGGGCGCCATCGAGCGCATTGTCGGCGCGATCGCGCAGGCTGGGTTCGGTTTTGGACTTGGTTGGCTTGACGCTCATCACTTGGTCTCCGTCTTGCGCGCGGATCGCGGCGCGCGTCGCTTGGCGGGGGTAGCCGGCTTGCGCACCGGCGGTTGCTTCGTGGATTTCGTGGGCGGGGCTTCATCCTCGTCTGACGTCATGGCGTCATAAATCCGGCTGACCCCGTCCTTGATCGGCTCGCGTGCAAGAAACATTGCAATTGCGGCAATGATCCCGCCGGTTGCGACAGGACGACGCTTGACCGCGTCGACCGCATCCTCAGCCATGTCGGCGCCCTTAACTTTGGCGCTTTCCCACGCCTCACGCGCCAGCGTCTTGGGCTGGAGCCGTTGCTGGAGCTCGCGCGCGGTGTCGATCAAGGCCTCGCGGGCCTCCTCGACCGTCGCCTGCGCCGTGTTGATGCGCTGGCTCATGCTCCGGACTTCCAGCTGTTCACCGCCGCCAGGCCAAGCCCGCCAGCGACGACCACCGCGATCAACGTCGCAAGCAGTCCGCCGCCAAGCGGGCCGAGCCAGGAGGCGAGGGCAAGGACAAAAGTGAGGACCAGAGCGATGACCGAGGCGAAAGCGAAGGCGATCGCCCCGGCGACGAGGATCGCGGGCAACTTGGCGCGGTTGACCTGGCCTTCGGCGCGGGCGCGGACGAGGTCGATTTCGGCCTTGGCATAAGCCTTGCCGTCGTCGATCAGCCGACCGAACAAATCGCCGATCGGCGCTTCATCCTCGCCCATCTGTGCCCCCGCGTCGTGCCCGTCCTTTGGCAAGGATCAAGCCTTGGGCTTGTCGCTGTCGAGCCCGGTCTTGACCAGGCGGGCGAGGACGAAGCCGACCACCGCCGCGCCGGCCAGCGCGATGCCCGGGCTGCGCTTCACGAATTCGCGGGTGTCGTCGATCAGTTCGTCGGGGCTTTTCGAAGCGAGGCTATTGGCCGCGCCGTCGATCGCGTCGGCCGCCTTGCGGGCATAATCGCCATATTCTGCCCCAAGTCGCTCATCGATCCCGGCGGCGGTATCGCCGACCAGCTTGGACACACTGGCGAGCGCTTCGGACGAGCGTTCGAGGCCCTGCCCAACCAGCCCGCGGGTCTTCCCGGCGGCCTGGTCGGCGAGCTTGTTGCCGCTGGTCTTCACTTTTTCGACCATCCGGTCGCGGCGCGTCGGTTCTTCCACGATCATAGTCTCCTGTTGCTCACTGGTAACGGCAGCGCCGGCGATGATTGCGTCGGTGCCCTCGGGAAGCTGGTCATTCTGGACGATCATTACAATACTCCTTCTTGCCTTCGAGAACCCCGAAACCCCACGCTTCGTTCCTGCTGACTTATGCGGACCGCCGGATTAGTTGCGTGACCAGCCGACCCCCGTATAGAGCCGATCAGCGCCTCATAGCACGGAAAGCCACCCATGACCGCGATCGTCGACATTCATGCCCGAACCATCATTGATAGCCGCGGCAATCCGACGGTCGAGGTCGATGTCACGTTGGAAGACGGCTCGATGGGCCGCGCGGCGGTGCCATCGGGCGCATCGACTGGCGCCCATGAAGCGGTCGAAAAACGCGACGGCGACAAGAGGCGCTGGAGCGGCAAGGGCGTCGATTGCGCGGTTCGCGGGGTCAATGGCGAAATTGCCGATACCATCGTCGGGTATGACGCCGAGGACCAGTCGACCATCGACTCGGTGATGATCGACCTCGACGGCACCAGCAATAAGGGTCGGCTCGGCGCCAACGCGATCCTCGGCGTTAGCCTGGCGGTTGCAAAATCGGCCGCCGAAGCGCGTGGGATGCCGCTCTACCGCTATGTCGGCGGGGTCTCGGCCAATCTGCTGCCGGTGCCGATGATGAACATCCTCAACGGCGGCGCGCATGCCGACAACCAGATCGACTTTCAGGAATTCATGGTCATGCCGACCGGCGCGGATAGTTTCACCGAGGCCTTGCGCTGCGGGACCGAGATTTTTCACGCGCTGAAATCGGCACTTCATGCAGCCGGCTTGTCGACGGCAGTCGGCGACGAGGGTGGCTTCGCCCCGGCGATCGGCTCGTCGCGCGAAGCGCTCGACCATATCATGAGTGCCGTGACTAGCGCGGGCTACACGCCTGGTGGTGACGTGATGATCGCGCTCGACTGCGCGGCGAGCGAATATTTCAAGGACGGCGCCTATCGCATGACCGGCGAGGGCCAGACCCTGTCGCCGGACGAAAACGCCGCCTTCCTCGCCGACCTTGCCCGCGACTATCCGATCGTGTCGATCGAGGACGGCATGGGCGAGGATGACATGGCCGGCTGGAAAGCGTTGACCGACCGTCTTGGCGCGACTCATCAGTTGGTCGGCGACGATCTGTTCGTCACCAATACCGAGCGCTTGGGCCAGGGAATCGCCGACGGCATCGCCAATTCGATCCTGGTCAAGGTCAACCAGATTGGGACGCTCACCGAGACCATCGCCGCGGTGCGGATGGCGCAGCAGGCGGGCTATACCGCGGTGATGTCGCACCGCTCGGGCGAGACCGAGGATACCACCATCGCCGACCTCGCGGTGGCGCTCAGCTGCGGCCAGATCAAGACTGGCAGCCTGGCGCGCAGCGACCGCACCGCCAAGTACAACCAATTGCTCCGCATCGAGGAAGAATTGGGCGATTCGGCGCGCTACGCGGGCGGCGCGGCGGTCAAAAATTGGAAACATCGCAAAAGTGCTTGATTCTCCACGCCGATTCTGATTCTGTATCAAAATGGGAGGAGCTTCGAAAAGCTTGGGGATGATCCGTCGCGCGGCGCTGCCGGCGTTGATGCTGATCATCATCGGCAGTTTCGCCGGCCATGCCATCGCCGGCCCCAACGGATTGTTCGCCTGGGGCGGCTATCACCGCGACCTTGCCGTGCGGAAGGCCGAGCTTGTCAGCCTCGAGGCCGAGCGCGACCGGTTGAAGCATCGCTCGACCCTGCTCGACCCCAAAAAGGCCGATCCCGACCTGGGCGAGGAGTTGATCCGCAAGGACCTCGGCCTGATTCGTTCCGATGAGGTCATCGTCCCGCTTGATTAGGGCGGCGAGTGAATGATTGCCGCAGCGTCGCGGCGATCCTATACGCGCCACTTCATTGTCCCGGCGAAAGAGGTTCTTGCGTGGCGCATTCCGCCCAGAAAAAGGCTGCCCCGGCGCTAAGTAACCAAGAGCGTCCGGCCGAGCCCAAGCCCTTCAAGGCGTCGAAGGATGAGCTGCTCGGTTTCTACCAGCAGATGATGCTGATCCGCCGCTTCGAGGAGCGCGCCGGGCAATTGTACGGGCTCGGGCTGATCGGCGGCTTCTGCCACCTCTACATCGGGCAGGAAGCGGTCGCGGTCGGCCTGCAGAGCGCGATGAAGGTCGGGCGCGACAGCGTCATCACCGGCTATCGCGACCATGGCCACATGCTGGCCTATGGCATCGACCCGAAGCTGATCATGGCTGAGCTGACCGGCCGCGCCGCCGGCATCTCGAAGGGCAAGGGCGGATCGATGCACATGTTCTCGGTCGAGCATGGCTTTTACGGCGGCCACGGCATCGTCGGGGCGCAGGTTAGTCTCGGCACCGGGCTCGCTTTCAAGCATCGCTACGCCGAGGACGGCGGCACTTGCCTCGCCTATTTCGGCGATGGCGCGGCCAACCAGGGCCAGGTCTATGAAAGCTTCAACATGGCGAAGCTGTGGAACTTGCCGGTGATCTACGCGATCGAAAATAATCAATATGCGATGGGCACCAGCGTCGAACGCTCCTCGTCGGAGCCCGATTTCTACAAGCGCGGGGAAAGTCACCGAATCCCCGGGATCCAGGTCGACGGCATGGACGTGCTCGCGGTGCGCGGCGCGGCCGAGGAGGCGATGGCGTGGACCCAGGCGGGCAAGGGGCCGATCATCCTCGAATTGCTGACCTATCGCTATCGCGGCCACTCGATGAGCGACCCGGCCAAATATCGCAGCCGCGAGGAAGTGCAGTCCTACCGCGAGGGGCGAGACCCGATCGAGCATGCCAGCCAGGCACTGCAAAAAATTGGCGTTACCGAAGAAGAGATCAAGGCAATCGATAGCCAAATCAAGCAGATCGTGGTCGAAGCTGCCAAGTATGCTGAAGAAGCGCCCGAACCCGATGCGGCCGAATTGTTCACCGACGTGCTGGTGGAGTCCTACTGATGGGCATTGAACTCAAGATGCCCGCTTTGTCGCCGACGATGGAGGAGGGGACGCTTGCCAAATGGCTGGTCAAGGAAGGCGATAGCGTTGTTTCGGGAGATTTGCTGGCCGAAATCGAGACCGACAAAGCGACGATGGAGTTTGAAGCGGTCGATGAAGGCGTGATTTCGAAGATTTTGGTCGCAGAGGGCACTGACGGGGTCAAGGTCGGCACGGTGATCGCGCTGATGGGGTGCGAGGGGGCGGCTACGCCAGCACCCGCTGCCGAGCAGCCCGCTGTTGAGCAGAAGGCCGCCGAAAGCGATGCGCCAACACCGGTCAAGGCCGACACTGCCACCACCCAGCTCGTCCCACAGGTCGCGGTCGAGCCCGATGTCCCCGCCGGCACTGCAATGACGTCGACCTCGGTTCGCGACGCGCTGCGCGATGCGATGGCGGAGGAAATGCGCCGCGACGAGCGGGTGTTCGTGATGGGCGAGGAAGTTGCCGAATATCAGGGCGCCTACAAGGTGACGCAGGGGCTGCTTGAGGAGTTTGGACCGAAGCGTGTGATCGACACGCCGATCACCGAATATGGCTTTGCCGGCCTCGGCGCGGGCGCGGCGATGGGCGGGCTGAAGCCGGTGATCGAGTTCATGACCTTCAATTTCGCGATGCAGGCGATCGACCACATCATCAATTCGGCGGCCAAGACCAATTATATGTCGGGCGGCCAGATGCGCTGCCCGATCGTGTTCCGCGGTCCCAATGGCGCCGCGTCGCGCGTCGGCGCGCAGCATAGCCAGAATTACGGGCCATGGTATGCCTCGGTCCCCGGCCTGATCGTCATCGCGCCCTATGACGCGGCCGATGCCAAGGGATTGCTCAAGGCTGCGATCCGCACCGATGATCCGGTGGTCTTCCTCGAAAACGAACTGCTCTACGGGGTCAGCTTCGACGTTCCCGACGGCGACGTCGTGTTGCCGATCGGCAAGGCGCGGATCATGCGCGAAGGCAAGGACGTCACGTTGGTCAGTTACTCGATCGGGGTCGGGCTCGCGCTGCAGGCGGCGGAGACGCTTAGCGGCGAGGGGATCGATGCCGAAGTGATCGATTTGCGCACTTTGCGTCCGCTCGACAAGGCGGCGGTGCTGACGTCACTGGCCAAGACCAACCGCGTGGTGGTGGTCGAGGAAGGTTGGCCGACTTGCTCGATCGCCTCGGAAATCATGGCGATCTGCATGGAGGAAGGGTTTGACGACCTCGACGCGCCGGTGCTGCGCGTGACCAACGAAGACGTGCCGATGCCGTATGCCGCCAACCTCGAGAAACTGGCGTTGATCAAGGTGGATGACGTCGTCGCTGCGGCCAAAGCGGTCACCTATCGTTAGGGCATGGCCATACCCCCGTTTGTCCCGAGCCTGGTCGAGGGACGTGTCTCGACGATGTTCGACACAAACGGATTAGGGGTGTGGTTTTGCAAACCGATCGCGATCTCGTCCGGCATTATTGGCCAGTCGAACTCCGCCCCGCCTTCGACGCTTTGTTCGCCATTGATGACGTCATGGCCGAGGTGGTGGCATCGTCGACCCAACCGGCGCTCGGCGCGATTCGTCTCGCCTGGTGGCGCGAGGCGCTTGAACGGCTCGACCGGCATCCCCCACCGCCCGAACCGCGATTGACGGCGGCAGCGGCGGAGTTGCTCCCGCGTGGCGTCACTGGAGCAGCATTGGCGGCGCTCGAAGACGGTTACGCCACCCTGCTCGACGAGGAGCCCGACAGCGACCGGCTCGGCGCAAGCGGCGCGGCGTTGTTCGCGATCGGGGCGACGTTGCTCGGGGGCGATGACGCCAAGCTGGCAATCGCGGGACGGCTCCTCGCCTTTGCCAGCGCGGCGCGGCGGGGTTTAGCCGCCATTCCCGCTGACGTCGCGGTTGGCGAACTCACCGGCCACCGCTTCCCGCGTGCGTTGCGCCCACTGACTGCCTTTGCCCGGCTTGCGGCGCGTGACGTCAGCCAAGCGCCGATGCTCGAGCCCGAAGCCACGCCGGCACGCGCAGTCGCCTTGTTGTCGCACCGCCTGTTCGGCTCCATTTTGTAGCTGGATTGAACTTGGCCCGTTTTGGGCATAATCCTCGTCGTCGCCGGATCGCCCCCTTCGAAGGAGGGCCATATGCGTCGTTTGATCGCCGGTTCTGCAGCGTCCTTGTTGCTTGTGACGGGTGCCGTCTTGATCTGGCAGGGCCGCGCCGAGGGGCCGCCTATGTCCGCGGCGCCAACGCCCCGCCTTGCTTCGGCGATGGCGCCGATCAACTTGGCGCGGATTCCCGATGCGCCGTCGGCCGACCCCAGGAACAAGGAGCAAAAGCGCTTCGCCCGCGCCGACAAGGACGAGGATGGGCGAATCACGCTGGCCGAACTGATCGAGCCGCGGCGCAAGGCCTACGCCAGGCTCGATCTCGACCAGGACGGCAAATTGTCGTTCGAGGAATGGGCGGTCAAGACGATCGACAAGTTCAACGAGGCTGATGTCGACAAGAGCAAGGCGCTTACTGCAGCCGAATATGCCGCCACTGCGCCCAAGCCCAAGGCCAAGCCTGCCTGCGCATGCGGCTAGGCGCGGGCTCGGCAGACAAAGAAACGGCCGCGGAAGCCAAGCTCCCGCGACCGCAACTTGTCAGACAGCTTAGGCGCTGGCGAGGTTGACTGCGCTCATCTTGCCGCGCTGATCCTCTTCCAGCTCGTACGAAACGCGCTGGTCCTGGCTCAAAGTCGACATGCCGGCACGTTCCACGGCCGAAATGTGGACGAAAGCGTCGTTTCCGCCGCCTTCCGGAGCGATGAAGCCGTAACCTTTGGATTCGTTGAAAAACTTAACGGTGCCGATTGGCATAGATATTTCCTTCTCATTCGGCCCGACAATCGGGCCTCGGAGCTAAGAGCAGCGAAGGGAAGGAATAGGGCCGCAAAGCGCCTGTAGACCATCGATTTGCGACAAGTAGCCGAGATCATATAAGCGCAATTCGGAACAATTGTAAATCAATTCGCGATCGCTTCGGCATCCGTTCGCATTTCGGTTCTCGAAATCCACTCCGCCAGCGCATCCCGCGCACGGCTGGTGTAGAGCTTCTTGCGGTCGGCTTTCTTCGATTTGGGCCCGTCGAGCGGGGGCATCAGGCCGAAATTGATGTTCATCGGCTGATAGGTTTCGGCCTCGGCGCCACCGGTGATGTGCGCTAGCAATGCGCCGAGCGCGGTTTCGGGCGGTAGCGCGGGGAGGGCGCGGCCCTGCGCTTCAGCTGCCGCAAACTTCGCCGCGAGCAACCCGATCCCGGCGCTTTCGACATAGCCTTCGCAGCCGGTGATCTGTCCGGCGAAGCGGATATGCGGCAATGATTTGAGCCGTAACTCACCATCGAGCAGCTCGGGCGAGCGGATGAAACTGTTGCGATGAATCCCGCCAAGCCGTGCGAACTCCGCAGCCTCAAGCCCTGGAATCGTCCGAAAAATCCGTACTTGGTCGGCGTGTTTGAGCTTGGTCTGGAAGCCGACCATGTTCCACAAGGTACCGAGTGCATTGTCCTGGCGCAGCTGGACGCAGGCGTAGGGCCAGCGCCCGGACGGATGTTGCGGCGTCGCCGTGCGGGGGTCATC
>JBDSOV010000236.1:0-2510 GCA_039914575.1 Sphingomicrobium sp. | reverse complement strand
AGGGGGCGAATATCGTCAACCTACACCTCGCCCACCGCGATGGCAGCTTCCACACCTTCCACCTCGATGTCGAAGTCCATGACCTCGGCCATTTGCACTCGTTGCTCGCCGCATTGCGGTCGGCCGAACCGGTGTCGACCGCCGAACGGCTCTAACTAGTTCTCGCTAGGATTGGGGCAGGCGCGGCCGGCGAATTGCGTCGGCACCGCCAGCGGCGAGCACCGCCAGCGTCATCAGGTCCGACGAGCTGGCGGTCATCGGTGCGATCTGCACTGGCAGCGCCATGCCCATCAGATACGGCCCGAGCACGCTCTCCCCGCCCAGCGCTCGGAGCAATTTGGCCGAGATATTGGCCGACTGCAGACCAGGCATGATCAGGATATTGGCCGGGCCAGTGAGCCGGCTGAACGGATAGAATTTTTCCTGCATCTCGTGATTGAGCGCGACATCGGGACCCATTTCGCCTTCATATTCGAAATCGGTGACGATCGTGTCGAGCAGTTTCACCGCGTCGCGAAGCTCGGCGATGTGACGGCCCGGCGGGTTGCCGAAGGTGGTGTAGCTGATGAACGCGACCCGCGGCTCCTGCCCCATGCGGCGCGAGAAGGCTGCGGTGCGGATCGCGAACGCGGCATATTGTTCGGCGGTCGGGCGCTCGGTCACCGCGGTATCGGCGATCAGTACCGTCTGGTGGCGCCCGACGATGATGTTGACCCCGAACGGCGTGGCGCCTTCGGCATCGTCGATCACCGCGCGGACCTGACTCAGCGACTGGCTGAACGGGCGCGTGGTCCCGGTGATCATCGCATCGCCCTCGCCCAGCGCGAGCATTGCAGCGGTGAAGGTGTTGCGGTCCTGGTTGACCATTCGCTCGACCTCGCGGCGGAGCATGCCGTGGCGCTGGTGCTTGGCGTAGATGAAGTCGACCGCGCGACTGACGAGCGGAGAATTGCGGCTGTTGAGAACGATATACCCCGTCGGATCGTCAACCCCGAGCTCGCGCAACTGATCGTACACCTCGTCGCGGCCGACCAGCACCGGCGTGCCGAACCCGCCTTCCTTGAAGGCGATTGCGGCGCGCAGCACATTGGGCTCCTCGCCCTCCGCGAACAGCACCCGCTTGGGGTTCAGCCGCGCCGCTTCGTAGGCCAGGCTCATCGCCGACACGGTCGGGTTCAACCGCGCGCGCAGCGACTGGCGATAGGCGGTCATGTCGGCGATCGGCTTCTGCGCCACGCCGGTCTCCATCGCCGCCTGGGCCACCGCCGCTGGAATCACCTCGATCAGACGCGGGTCGAACGGCGCGGGGATGATGTAATCGGGGCCGAAACTGTGGACCTGGCCGCCATAAGCCGCGGCGACTTCCTCGGGCACCGCTTCGCGCGCCAGCCCGGCCAGCGCGTGGGCGGCAGCGATCTTCATTTCCTCGTTGATCCCGGTCGCCCGCACATCGAGCGCGCCGCGGAAGATGAACGGGAAACCGAGCACATTATTGACCTGGTTGGGATAGTCCGAGCGGCCGGTGGCGACGATCGCGTCGGGTCGTGCGGCTTTGGCCTCGGGCGGGGTGATTTCGGGGTCGGGATTGGCCATGGCAAAGATGATCGGGGATGGCGCCATGCCCATCACCATCTCGGGCTTCAACGCGCCAGCAGCACTCAGCCCGAGGAACACATCGGCGCCGTGCAGCGCTTCGGCCAGGCTGCGCGATTCGGTCGGGACGGCATGGGCCGATTTGAATTGGTCCATCCCCTCGCGCCCCGGATAGAGCGGGCCCTTTCGGTCGCACATGATGACATTGGCGTGGGGGACGCCCATCGCCTTGATCAATTCGGTGCAGGCGATTGCGGCCGCCCCGGCGCCGTTGACCACCACCTTGATGTCCTTGAGTTCGCGATTGGTCAGGTGGCAGGCGTTGATCAGCCCGGCGGCGGTGATGATCGCGGTGCCATGCTGGTCGTCATGGAACACCGGGATGTTCATCCGCTCCTTGAGCGCTGCCTCGATGATGAAACATTCCGGGGCGGCGATATCTTCGAGATTGATCCCGCCGAAACTCGGCGCAAGCAATTCGACGCATTCGATGAACCGCTGAGCATCTTCGGTGTCGACCTCGAGATCGATCGAATCGACGTCGGCGAAGCGCTTGAACAGCACCGCCTTGCCTTCCATCACCGGTTTTGACGCGAGCGCGCCCAAATTGCCCATCCCGAGGATTGCGGTGCCGTTGGAGATCACCGCGACGAGGTTGCCCTTGGCAGTATAATCATAAGCCTTGCCCGGATCGGCGGCGATTTCCTCGACCGGCACGGCGACCCCGGGTGAATAAGCCAGACTCAGGTCACGCTGGGTCGCCATTGGCTTGGAAGCGATGATCTCGATCTTGCCGGGGCGCCCGCGCGAATGGAATTCGAGCGCTTCGTCGCGCGTGAATTTGACGTTACTCTCGTTCATTCTGGCTCCTTGATGGGGGCGCTTTAGCGGGCTTTGGGGACAAGAGTCACCCTCGC
>JBDSOV010000232.1:0-4521 GCA_039914575.1 Sphingomicrobium sp. | reverse complement strand
TTCTTCAGCGCGTAAGCCACGTTGAGTCGGGGATCGACGGCATAGGGATTGAGCCCCTCCTCGCTCAGCACGTTGTAATCGCCGAGCGATTGCCAGCTATTCGAACTCGCGGTGCGATAGGAATAGCTGATCTTCTCGCCGGCATAGCCGCGCGCCGTCGAGGGAAGCTGGCTGCCCATGATGCGAATGCCGCCCTGGCCGTCCGAGATGAACTCGGCGCCGTAGCGCGCGGGCTCCTCGACGATCTTGGTGGCAAGCGTGCGCGTGTCGAGGCGGACTACACCTAAGCCTTCACGCTCGTTGTTGAGCCGGGTCTTGCGCGCTACTTCGGGAACGAACCAACGGTCCATGAGGACCGCGCCGTCTTCCGCCGGCAGCAGATCGATCAGGCTGCCGCCATAGCTATTGGCATAACGCTGGTCGAGGTTGTCCGACTGGGTCAGCAGCTTGATGTTCTTGCCGTCCTCATCGAACGCCACCATTCGCGTGACAGGGATCAAGTCGTCGGACTTGACCAGCGCGTAAATGCGGCACGCAAGCCTGCTGTTGGACACCCAGTCGCAGCGGTCGAGCCGTTGCGGATTGCCGTCCACGCTGGCCGCGACCTGGGACTGTCCGTTGCTCAGGTTGACCGTGTAGAGTGACGCGCCCTGACCCGCTCGGGGAGCGATATAGGCAATCTTGCTGCCGTCAGGTGACAGGCTGATCTGTTCGACGCTCTCGCGAGCTCCAAAGGCTTCCGCCGGGTCGGACTTCCCCTGCGCCATCCCGGCCAACACCAACCACACCGCCGTGCACGCTATTACTCGCCCAACCATAATTCCCCCAATGCAACCCGAGCCACACCAGATGACCTCACATTTGCGCGGGCGCAAGCTTGCGTGGCGGGACAGCGTCTTGCAAAGGCAGCGCCATGACTCTCCTCCCCCTCCCCGAATGGGCGCCGCACGAGGCCGTGTGGATCGGCTTTCCGAGCGATCCGGCGCTGTGGGAGGATAATCTCGCGCCCGCGCAGGCCGAGGTCGCCGCGTTCGCCGCCGCGGTCCATGCCGATGGCGCGGGCGAGCTGGTGTGGCTGGTCGTGGCCGACGAGACCGCTGCCGCCGAGGCCCGGCGTCTAGCCCCGTTTGCGACGATCATGGTCGAACCGTTCGGCGACATCTGGCTGCGCGATACCGGCGCGATCATCCTCGGCACGGGCGCTGACCGGCGCGCGCAGGGGTTCGGTTTCAACGGCTGGGGCGGCAAATATGAGCTGGAGGGCGACGACAGCATCAGCCAGCGCCTCGCCTCTACCGCCAGCCTGCCGTTCGCCAAGGCCGACTGGATCCTCGAAGGCGGGGCGATCGACGGCGACGGCAGCGGCATCTTCCTGACCACCGAGCAATGCCTGCTCAACCCCAACCGCAACCCCGGCTTCGGCCGCTATGAAGTCGAGCAGCGGCTCGCCGGCGACCTTGGCGCGACCCGCGTGGTGTGGCTTGGCGACGGGCTCGAGAATGACCATACCGACGGCCATGTCGACAATATTGCGCGGTTCGTCGCGCCCGGCCGGGTCGCGATCCCCGAAGCGGTCAAGGATGATCCCAACGCGCCAGCCTATGCCGACGCCGCGGAGATTCTGCTCGATGCGGATCTCGAGGTGGTCGCCATCCCCTCCCCCGGGTTGATCGAGAAGGACGGCGAGATGGTCCCGGCGAGCTACATGAACTTCTACATCGGCAATGCGGTCGTGGTCGTGCCGCAATATGGCGCGCCGAATGATGCCGCCGCGGTCGAATCGTTGCAGGACATCTTCCCCGACCGCCGCGTGATCGGTCTGCGCTCCGATCATCTCCTCACCGGCGGCGGCAGCTTCCACTGCATCAGCCAGCAGGTGCCAAAATGACCAAGCTCACCGTAGCCGCGCTCCAGCTCGCCTTCACCGAGGACACGGCCGCCAACATCGCCAACGTCTCGGACCTTGTCCGCGAAGCTGCGGGAAAGGGCGCGACGGTCGTGCTGCCGCCCGAATTGTTCGAGGGCCCCTACTTCTGCCGGGTGGAAGACGAAGACCAGTTCGCCACCGCCCGGCCGACCGCGCAGCATCCCTCGGTGGTGGCGATGCAGGCGCTCGCGGCGGAGCTGAAGATCTGGATCCCGACCAGCTTCTTCGAACTCGACGGCCAGCATCATTACAACAGCTTGGCGATGATCGGCCCCGGCGGGAAGATCGCCGGCACCTATCGCAAGAGCCACATCCCTGATGGCCCCGGCTATGAAGAGAAATTCTATTTCCGCCCCGGCAACACCGGCTTCAAGGTATGGCCGGGCGCGGGCACGACGCTGGGCGTCGGCATCTGCTGGGACCAATGGTATCCCGAGGTCGCTCGATCGATGATGCTGATGGGGGCCGAAATATTATTCTACCCGACCGCGATCGGCACCGAACCGCACGACCCCGAACTCGATACCAGCCGCCTGTGGCGCCGGGCGATGGTCGGCCATGCGGTGAGCAATGTTGTCCCGATCGTCGCCGCCAATCGCATCGGCAGTGAGGGCGGCCAGCGCTTCTACGGCCACAGTTTTATTTGCGACGAACGCGGGGATATCTTGGCGGAGTTTGGAGCCGAGGAAACAGGTGTCCTGGTCGCCGAAGTCGACCTCACCGCCGCCAAAAAACACCGCGCGGCATTTGGTTTCTTTCGGGATCGTCGGCCCGAACTTTATGGTAGGCTGGTCGAAGATCGGTAACTCGTTGGGAGTTTTGCCATGACGGCGCTGCAATTGGGTCATTTCGGGTTACGGACAAAGGACGTGGATCGGGCTATCGAATGGTACGGTCATGCATTCGGAGCCGACGTCCGTTTTCGCAACGAGTTCGCCGCTTTCATGAGCTTCGACGACGAGCATCATCGCTTTGTAATTTGGGATGACGGCGAAACCGAAGACAGGCCCGCCGCCGCAGCCGGGGTCGATCACATCGGTTTCATGTGCCGCGACCCTAAAATGCTTGCCGAGCATTACGAGCGCCTGAAGGTTATCGGCATCACGCCGACAATGTCGGTCAACCACCATTTCACTTCGTCGCTTTACTATCGCGACCCTGACGGAAACGAGGTCGAGATCAGCTGCGACAATTTACCGAGCAAGCAAGCAGCCAGTACCTTCATGGCAAGCGAGGCGATGGCCGAGGCAATGGTGCCACCCTTGTTCGGTGCCGAGTTCGATCCTGAGGAATTGCTCCGGCTGCACCGCTCGAACGCACCCGCCGTGCAGCTGGCTCGAATCGGGCTTTAGGGGCGCGGCGCGAAAGCAAGCGCGAAAACCTTTTCGAACATTGCCGCATCCAGGCGCCGCGTGTTCTGGTTGTAGCGGCTGCAATGGTAGCTATCGATCAGACGTAGTCCGCCGGTCAATTCGTGCGCAGCACCATGAGCGAATTTGGCCTTGGCCAGCGCGACCCCGAAACTGCGGCACAGGCTGTCGTGCGCGACCTTTCCCAGCGCGATGAAGGTGGTCAGGCGCGGCAGGCTGGCGATCGCCTCCATCAGATACGGGCGGCAATTGGCTTCTTCCGCCGGCAACGTTTTGTTCTGCGGCGGCAAACATTTGACCGCATTCAAAATGATCGCGCCTTTGAGGCGCAGCCCGTCATTTCGGTGCTGGCCATACACCCCTTCGCTCAACCCGAATTTGGCAAGCGTCGCGTAGAGCAAATCCCCCGCATAATCGCCGGTGAACGGCCGCCCGGTGCGGTTGGCGCCATGCTTGCCGGGCGCGAGGCCGATAATCGCCAGCCACGCTTGTGGATCGCCGAACGCGGGCACAGGGGCGTTCCACCAATCGGGATGCTCGGCGCGGCAGTCGTGGCGGAGTGCCACCAGCCGCGGACACAGCGGGCAATCGCGCGGTGCTTCGGCCTTGGGCAGCGGGGACAGGTCTGCGGGACTGGCTAACAACATCGCCCTGCCCTACGCGAGCGGCCATGACCGGGGCAACGCACCTCTACGCCATCGCGCTCGGCTCCAACCGTCCACACGGTCGCCATGGCCGCCCCGGCGACGTGATCGGAGCCGCCATCGCCCGGCTCGACGCAGACTTCGGCCTGTTCGACGCCTCGCCGATCCTCCTCAACCCGGCGCAGGGCGGCGCGGGGCGAGATTTTGCCAATGCGGTCGTGCTGGTCGAAAGCGCGCTCGATCCCGATGAATTGTTATCCGCATTGAAAGCGATCGAGCGCGATTTCGGCCGCCGTCCTGGTCGCCGCTGGGGGTCACGGGTGCTCGATCTCGATATTTTGGCGTGGAGCGGCGGGCGCGTCCGCTCGCACCGACTGACCATCCCCCACCCTCGCCTCGCCACCCGCGCCTTCGCGATCGGGCCATTGGCCGCAATCGCCCCCGATTGGCGGCTGATCGGGTCTCTAACCGCACGTCAACTCGCTTCACGCCTTGCCCGACGGCGCGCGCTTGGCTAAGCGCGTCAGCGCACCACGGCATGTGGGCCCTTAGCTCAGTTGGTAGAGCAACTGACTTTTAA
>JBDSOV010000132.1:0-5195 GCA_039914575.1 Sphingomicrobium sp. | reverse complement strand
GAATAGGATGCCCGCGCATATGAAATCCTCCACTCGCAAGCTTGCCCTGTTGCTGATCGCTTCGGCGATGGTCACCGGCTGCAACCCGTTCAACAAGAAGGTCACCAAGACACCGGTGGTCGGGAATAGGATCGCGGTGCTGACCGGCGAAAGCGACATATCGGTCGATCCCGACACCGCGGCGATGCCCCTCACCATCCCCGAAGCGGTCGCTAATGAGGATTGGGCCCAGTCGGGCGGCAATCCGTCCAAGTCGATGGGCCATGTCGCACTCCCCGCGGCGCTGGGCAATGCATGGAATGTGTCGATCGGCGCGGGCAGCGACAAAAAGGGCCGCCTGATCAGCGCCCCGGTGGTGGCCGGCGGCAAGGTCTACACCATCGACACCAACGGCGTGGTCCGCGCATTCGACGCGCGCAACGGAGGCACGGTGTGGAGCGCGACCTTCGGCAAGGACAGCGGCAACAAGGACAGCAATTACGGCGGCGGTGTCGCTTTTGACGATGGCAAAATCTATGCCGCCAATGGCCTTGGCAATGTCGCCGCGCTCGACGCAGCGACCGGCGCCGCGGTGTGGACGGTCAAGCCCGGCGGTCCGCTGCGCGGTGCGCCGACGGTGGCCGATGGCGCGGTTTATGTGATCAGCCAGGACAACCAGATCTATTCGCTCAAGGCCGCCGATGGCGCGAGCAATTGGTCGAGCGCCGCCGCGCTCGAAATCGCCGGGGTGTTCGGCTCGGCCTCCCCCGCGGTCGCACGCGGCACGGTGATCGCCGGCTTCTCCTCGGGCGAACTCAACGCCTATCGTTATGAGAACGGCCGCCTCGTCTGGCAGGACGCTTTGTCGCGCACCTCGATCTCGACCAGCGTCGCCTCGCTGTCGGATATTGACGCCAGCCCGGTGATCGACGGCAACCAGGTGTTCGCGGTTGGCAAGGGCGGCCGCATGGTCGCGCTCGAATTGAACTCCGGCCAACGCATTTGGGAACAGAATGTCGCCGGGATCACCACCCCGTGGGTCGCCGGCGACTGGGTGTTCGTCGTCACCGACGAGGCCAAGGTTGTTGCCATGTCGCGCACCACCGGCAAGGTTCGCTGGATCAACGAATTGCCGCGCTGGGACAATCCCAAGGGCAAGAAGGGGCTGATCTATTATTCCGGCCCGATCCTCGCCGGCAGCCGCCTGATCGTCGTCGGGTCGAACGGCGTGCTGGTCAACATCAACCCGGTCAACGGCAGCTTCCAGAGCCAAACCAACGTCGGCGCGAGCGTCAGCGTCCCCCCCGTGGTCGCCGGTAACACGCTCTACATCCTCGACGATAAGGGCCGGCTAATCGCCTATCGGTAAGACGGCGGGCACAATTACGATCGGCCCAACCGGGCCCTTGCCGGCCTCTCGCCGCTCCGCAATAGTGCACGGCGAAATGACCGACGATGGAGCTTGTCTGATGCCTGGTTTCGTTCGCTTGATTATCGCCGCCGCTCTGCTTGGAACCCCGCTCGGCGTGTCGGCGCTTCATGCCGCGACACCGGGCGCGGCCGCGATCCCCCCGCTGGCCTTCACCGAGCGGACGCTCGCCAATGGCCTCAAGCTATACGCGATCCGCGACACCAGCAGTCCCAACGTCTCGGTTCAGCTGTGGTACGACGTCGGCTCGAAAGACGATCCGCGCGGTCGCTCGGGTTTCGCCCATCTGTTCGAGCATATGATGTTCAAGGCGACCCGCAACATGGTCCCCGAGCAGATGGATCGGATGACCGAGGATGTCGGCGGTTTTAACAACGCCAGCACGTGGGACGATTTCACCAATTATTACGAGACGGTCCCGGCCAACCACCTGCGGCGACTGTTGTGGGCCGAGGCCGAGCGGATGGGCAGCCTGGTGGTCGACCAGGGCAATTTCCTGTCTGAGCGCGAGGTGGTCAAAGAGGAACTCCGCACCGGCCTGGCCCGGCCCTACGGCAAGCTTTTCTCGCACTATCTGCCGACCGCCAGCTACGCGGTCCATCCTTATGCCCGCCCCGGCATCGGCAGTATCGAGGAACTGGATGCCTCCACGATCGACGACGTGCGTGCCTTCCACGCCACTTATTACCGGCCCGACAACGCGATCCTGGTGGTGAGCGGCAATTTCAACCCGGCCGAGCTCAACCGCTGGGTCGATGATTATTTCGCTCCGCTGCGTCGCCCGTCCAGGCCGATCCCGCGCGTGACGATTGCCGAGCCGCCGCGCACCGCCGCGCGCACTCTGACCGTCACGGAGCCCAACACGCCGCTCCCGGCGGTGGTCCTGACCTATCTGCTTCCGCCCGCGCGTTCGGCCGACAGCGACGCGCTCGACGTGCTCGAAGCAGTGCTTGCCAGCGGCGACAACAGCCGTCTCAAACATGCCTTGGTTCGCACCCGGATTGCCACCGATGCTGACCTGTCGAGCGACCAAAAGCAGAGCACCGGCCTGCTCGCGGTCTATGCCATTCTCGCCGGCGGCCGAACGGTCGCCGAAGCCGAAACGGCGCTGCGGCGCGAGCTTGCCCGCCTCGGCCGCGAACCGGTCAGCGCCGCCGAACTGGCTGAGGCGAAAAACGAATTGCTTACCGCCGCCCTGCAGGAGCGCGAAACCGTCGACGGCCGCGCGGGGGCGCTCGCCCGGGGCGTGCTGCTCGAACAGGACCCGCGCGCCGCCGATAAGCGGCTTGCCGGAATCGGCCGGGTCACCGCGCGCGATATCCAGCGCGTCGCCGCAACCTATCTTGCCGACCGGACCAGTGTTGCCATCCGCTATCTTCCCGCCGCGTCAGGAGCAGCGCCGGGCGGAGACCGGATCGCGCTTGCGCCGGGGGTGATCACCCGCCCCCTCGCCCGCCCGTCGAATGTCGCGGTGGTCACGCCCGCCAGCGATGCGGAGCGGGTCGCGCCGCCGGCGCCGGGCAAGGTGATCATCGCCACCGCTCCCCAGCCCGTCACGACGCGTCTGGCCAACGGCCTGACAATCATCACCGTGCCCAGGCATAATTTGCCGCTGGTCAACGCCAGCCTGATCGCCAACGCCGGCGCGGCATCCGATCCGGGCGACATGGCCGGGCTCCACAGCCTGACCGCCAAGCTCATGACCAAGGGCACCAAAACCCGCAGTGCGACTGCGGTCGCGGCAGCGGTCGAGGCGCTCGGCGGACAGCTAGGCGCGGGCGCCGGGCGCGAGGGGATGACATTCGACCTGACGGTCAAGGTCGATCAGATCCCCGCCGCTCTGTCGGTCCTCGCCGACCTCGCCCAGAACAGCGTCTTCTCAGCAGACGAGCTGGAACGCGCCCGCGGCCAGGCGATCGACGAGGCGACTGTCGCGCTGCAGGATCCGGGGACCTTGTCGCGCCTCGTGGTGACCCGCGCTGTGTTCGGCTCAGGCGCTTACGGCAGCCCGGCCGATGGCACCCCGCAATCGCTCAAGGCGATCGACCGCGCCCATGTCCTTGGCGCCGCCGCGCAAGACGTCCGCCCCGACAATGTTGTGCTCGTGCTCAGCGGCGACATCACTCCGGCTCAGGCGCGCACCCTCGCCGATCGGGCGTTCGGCCGCTGGACCGTCCCTGCCGCAGCCAGCCCCAAGCCGACCGTCAAGGCCGCCGCGGGCGATGCGCCGCTGCGGGGCAAGGTCGTGCTGGTCGACATGCCGGGCGCGGCCCAGGCGGCGGTCGCGGTCGCCCGCGAAACCGCCCCTCGGTCCGACCCGCATTTTTACCCGACACTGGTTGCTAACTCGGTCCTCGGCGGCGGCTACAGCGCCCGCCTCAACAAGGAAATCCGGATCAAGCGCGGCCTGTCTTACGGTGCCGGAAGCACGCTTCGGGCGGAACGACGCGATGGCTCGGTGTCGGTCGCGGTGCAGACCAAAAACCCGTCGGCGCCGGAAGTGCTGCAGATCATCCTCGACGAAATGCGGCGCCTCGGCGCCGAGCCGATCCCGGCCGCGGAACTGGGCACTCGCCAGGCCAACCTCGCCGGTAATTTCGGGCGCCAGATGGAAAGCGTGGCGGGCCTTGGGGGAATAATCGGAGGCTATGTCCAGCAAGGCATCGCACCGAACGAGATCGGCCGCTACACCAGCCTGGTCCAGGGGGTCACTCCGACCGACGCCGGAGCCGCGGCCAAAGCCGAGCTCGCGCCGGCCGGCGTAACAATCGTCATTGTCGGCGATGCCAAGCTGTTTGCCGACGCCATTCGCAAGAGTGTTGGCGAGGTTATTGTGATCCCGATCGGCGAGCTCAAGCTGGACAGTCCGTCGCTTCGCTAGTTCGGGCGCTTAGCCGATTGGCCCGACCTTCATGCCCCGGCGATAGTTGATCACCACGCGGATCTTGGCTGGCCCGCGCGGCACCGCAACCGCGGTCTGGCCAAAGCTCGGGCGGCCGAGCAGGCTCAGTCTGGGATTGCGCGAGAAGCCCGCGCCGTCGTTCCAGTCGCTTTTCTTGTTGGCGTTGGAATCGTGCCGCACTGCTACTGAATAAAGCCCCGTCGCGGGAAGCGGCAGGCATATATCGAGGCTGCGTCGCCCGCCCAGCGGCACGTCGACGCGCCCCGCCCACTCGCCTTTCTTCAAATATTTCGCCGCGCCCGGCCCATAGGCCTGGACCCGCACCATGCCCGCGCCATTCTTGAGACCCGAGACATGCACCAACAGGGCCGGCGATCCGCCCCGTGCGCAGGTCGGGTCATCGACCCGCGACTCGCGCGGATCGGCCGCAACCGGCATTGCGACTAGCAAGGCGCCAAGGCCTAACCATCTGGTTTTTCTAAGAATATCCATCCCCCATCGGTAGCTTCCTGACGCTTAACCTCGGCTTAAAGCGTCGCATTGCCGCTATTTCTCGCGGTCAGGCTGCGGCGGCCGCTGCCGTGCGACCCATTGGCTGGGCCGTACCATAGGTCAGGCTGCGCCAGAGCCATTCCAACGGGCCGAAGCGGAAGCGCGCCAGCCACAAGCGGCTCAACCCCACCTGTGCGGCGAAGATCGCCAGCGACGCCAGCGGCACCCAGACGATGCTCAGTTGCCCGTACTGCCCCAGCCCCCAACCCATGAACAGCACAGACTGGATCAGCGTCTGGGTCAGATAATTGGTCAGCGCCATCCGCCCGGCCGGCGCGAACCACGCCAGCCAGCGCCGCGCTGCCCCGCGCCATAGCAAGGCGAAGCCCGCAG
>JBDSOV010000213.1:0-3569 GCA_039914575.1 Sphingomicrobium sp. | reverse complement strand
ATCGGAAGATTTTCACTCGACTCGTCGGAATCTCGATTGCGCAATCACAAAGGTGTCTTTACATCCGCGCGCTGGCCTGACCGATTATTGCGGCAGGCCGAGCCCTAGTGCCGCGAAAGCGGCACATTTGATGGAATGGAACGATCATGAAGAAGATTGCACTGACCGTTGCGGTCCTCGCGCTCGGCCTCGCCGCGTGTGAAGATAACGCTGCTGACAACGCCACGAGCACGCTGAACACCATTGAAACCGAAGCCAATGCCGACACCACGGCAGCCGGCAATGCGGTCGACAATGCGCTCGACGCCACCGGCAACACCGTCGACAACGCTGTCGTCACCGACAACGAAGTCGCCGCCAATGCAGTTGCCAACAACGCGATGTAATGTCGCGTGCCTGCTTTAGGGCGGGTGCAACAAGAAAGAGGGGCCGTTCGGGAAACCGAGCGGCCCCTTTTTTGTGTTGGCCAAAGTGCTACTTTGGCCAAGATGAAAACTAGCCTCCTCCTGTTCGCCTTATTGCTCACCGCTTGCGGCGAGGAACGCCCGCCGGCGCCGACCGCGGAGGAGAATCGTCAACTCGACGAGGCGGAGGCGATGCTCAACGAGGTTGGCAGTGAAACGGGGCCGGCGAATCGATCCCGCTAATTTCCTTGATGGGTGGAAAGCGGACATTGTCGAGCACAGCTCGCGGCGCGACCGCCTGTGCCTTATTTCGATACGAAATTTGATTTAAGCATCACTGCAACCTAGCGTTATCTGCGTGAGTGCCCTCCTATCCCCCCTAAAAGCCAGCGACCTAAGCGCCCGGGCGCGACTGATCGAGGCGCTCGTGGCGACCGGCACGGAGGATCGCGCGGCCTTCGCCACGCTGTACAAGCTGACCTCAGCGAAGCTTTTCGGCGTGTGCCTGCGTATCTGTGGGGACAGGCAGGCTGCGGAGGATGTGCTGAGCGACGTCTATTTGACCATTTGGCGGCGAGCCGGGGCGTTCGAGCCCGGGCGCGCCAGCCCGATCAGTTGGCTGGCGACAATTGCGCGCAACCGCGCAATCGACTGGCGGCGGTCGACAGGGCGAAGGCCGGCGGTGTCGCTTGATGCTGCGCCCGACGTGGCGGACGATGCGCCGTCGGCCGAAGACCAGCTGGTGCAGGGCGAGGCCGACCAGAGGCTGCATTTATGCCTCGACCAGCTGGACAACAAGCAGAGCGGGGCCATCCGTTCGGCGTTTTTCGGCGGGCTGACGTATGCCGAGCTGGCGGAGCGCGACAATGTCCCGCTTGGGACGATGAAGAGTTGGGTCCGCCGTGGGTTGCAGCGATTGAAGGACTGTTTGAGTGACGACTGAGCCGATTCCGACCGCTTCTGGGCCAGATCCAGACACGACCGCCGCCGAGCTGGCGCTGGGCGTGCTCGACGGTGAGGAACGCGCAGGCGCGCTGCGGCGGCTGATCGCCGAGCCCGACTTCGCGCACGACGTCGAGCGATGGCGCGACCATTTTGCTTTGCTGTTTGCGGGCGTGGCGGAACAAGCTCCGCCGGCCTACCTGTTCGAACGCGTCGAGTCTCGAATCGAGGGCCGGGCAGAGCCTCGACGCGCCGCCAATCCGTGGAAGCCGGCGGCGCTGGCGGCGTCGGTCGCGGCGCTGCTGATGACGGCGGTGGCGCTGCGCCCGGTCGAGACACCGCCCGTACCGCAAGCAGCCTCCGCGCCGATGATTGCGGCGATGGCGGCGGCCGACAAATCCGATCCCCATCCGGCGATCTACGATGCCGATGCAGGGATGGTGAAAATGCCCGGGCCGATGGAAATTCCGGCGGGTCGGAGCGCGCAATTGTGGGCGATCGAGGGCGACAAGCCGCCCAAGCCGCTCGGAACCTTCCGTGAAACCTCGCCCGGGATGTACGTCGCCGAGGCGAAGATGGGGGCGGTGATCGCGCCGGGTACCGTGCTGGCGATTTCGGTCGAGCCGTTGGGCGGATCGCCGACCGGCCAGCCAACCGGGCCGGTGATCGCGTCGGGATTGCTGACCAGGGTCTGACTGCATCCGCCGCCGCGCCGCCGCCGTATCTCCTCGCAGCGAACCCCCACGGGTCGCATGAAAAAGAGGAGCAATTTCGATGTTGTCCAACAAGCCTTTCGCGCTAATGGCCGCCGCGCTGGCGATCGCCGCCGTCCCCGCTTCCGCCAAGAATCCGATGGTCGGTGGCGCGGCGATGTATCCGACCAAGAATATCGTCCAGAATGCGGTCAATTCGAAGGATCACACCACCCTGGTCGCGGCGGTCAAGGCGGCCGGGCTGGTCGACACGCTGGCGAGCAAGGGCCCGTTCACCGTCTTCGCGCCGACCAACGCCGCGTTCGGCAAGCTTCCCGCCGGCACGGTCGAGACCCTGATCAAACCCGAGAATAAGGGCACACTGACCACGGTGCTGACTTATCACGTCGTCCCCGGCCGGTTCACCGCCGGCCAGATCGCCAGCCTAGCGGCGCGCAGCAAGGGCGTGGCGACGCTAAAGACGGTACAAGGCGAGAAGCTCAAATTCCGCAAGCGCGGCTCGGGCTGGGTCGTGACCGACTCCAAGGGCGGCAATTCCAGGATCACCATCGCCAATGTGATGCAGTCGAACGGCGTGATCCACGTCGTCGACACCGTATTGATGCCGTAACTCGCGGCGGTCGGCGGTTTTCCCTGTTACGCCGACCGTTTGCTGGTCTGCGTGCGCGTCCGAGCGACGCGCACGCAGTTAGCATTCCAGATTACAGCCTTAGCCTCATCTGACCGATTATCTTTTGCTGCTTCGCCGATTCAGGCTGCCAAAAGCCTGATCATGAAGAAAGGGCCGGACGCCGAAGCGCCCGACCCTTTCAAAAAGCTACGCAGTGAGCGCAGAGGCCGGGACTAGCCAAGGCTAATCCCGGCCGCTTCGGGCTTAGAAGTCCATTCCGCCCATGCCGCCCATGCCGCCGCCGCCCATCGGCATCGCCGGCTTGTCGTCGGGTGCATCGGCGATGCTGGCTTCGGTGGTGATCAGCAGGCCGGCGACCGAGGCCGCGTCCTGAAGCGCGATGCGGACGACCTTGGTCGGATCGACCACACCGGCAGTGACCAGATTCTCATAGGTGTCGGTCGCGGCGTTGAAGCCCTGCGTGACATCGCCTTCGCGCAGCAAATTACCGGCCACGACTGCGCCATCGACGCCCGCATTCTGAGCGATCTGGCGAAGCGGAGCTTCGATTGCCTTGCGGATGATGTCGATGCCGCGGGTCTGGTCGTCATTGCCGCCCTTGAGGCCGTCGAGAGCCTTGGTCGCATAGAGCAAGGCGGTACCGCCGCCGGGGACGATGCCTTCCTCGACCGCCGCGCGGGTGGCGTGGAGCGCATCGTCGACGCGATCCTTGCGTTCCTTGACCTCGACCTCGGTGGCGCCGCCGACCTTGATCACGGCCACGCCGCCGGCGAGCTTGGCAAGACGCTCCTGGAGCTTCTCCTTGTCATAATCGCTGGTGGTGGTCTCGATCTGCTGACGGATCGCGACGGTGCGCGCCTCGATCGTCTCATGCGGGCC
>JBDSOV010000176.1:0-3449 GCA_039914575.1 Sphingomicrobium sp. | reverse complement strand
GCTCGACTGGCAGGAGGTGGTGATCCGTGCCGCGATTACGCTTAAATTGTGCCAGCATGAGGAAACCGGGGCGATCGTCGCCGCGCTGACCACCTCGATCCCCGAGCATGACGGGTCCGAGCGCAACTGGGACTATCGCTACTGCTGGATCCGCGACGCTTATTACACCGTCCAGGCGTTGAACCGGCTGGGCGCGCTCGACGTTCTCGAATCCTATCTGTCGTACCTGCGCAACATCATCGACCATAGCGAAGGCGGCGAGATCCAGCCGCTGTACAGCGTCAGCGGCGAAGGCGAACTGACCGAGACGATCGCTGACGGCCTCGCCGGCTATCGCGGGCTCGGCCCGGTCCGCGTCGGCAATGCCGCTTATGCCCAGGTCCAGCACGACGCCTACGGCCAGATCGTGCTGTCGAGCGCCCAGGCGTTCTTCGACAAGCGACTGTTGCGCCCCGCAACCGCTGACGATTTCGCCTCGCTCGAACAGGTCGGCGAGCGCGCTCTGGCGACCTTCGACCAGCCCGACGCGGGGCTGTGGGAGTTTCGCACCAAGGCGTCGATCCACACCTACAGCTCGGTGATGTGCTGGGCGGCGTGCGACCGGCTGGCCAAAATCGCCACCACCTTGGGGCTCGGCGACCGCGCCGGCTATTGGCGCAAGGCGGCCGAGCGGATCCGCCGCGCGATCGAGAAGAAGGCCTGGTTCGGGGAGGGCAAGCGCTTCTCCGCGACGTGGGGCGGGTCCGAACTCGATGCCAGTCTGCTCCAGCTGATCGACCTGCAATTCCTTAGCGCCGACGATCCCCGCTTCTCCGTGACCTTTGACGCGGTCGAGTCCGGACTTCGCCGCGGCGACCATATGCTGCGCTACGCCACCGAGGATGATTTCGGCCTGCCCGAGACGGCATTCAACTTTTGCACTTTCTGGCTGATCGAGACCTTGCACTTGGTCGGCCGCACCGCCGAAGCGCGCGACCTGTACGAAGCAATGCTCGAACGGCTGACCCCCGCCGGTTTGCTCTCCGAAGACACCGATTTCAAAACCGGCGAGCTGTGGGGCAACTATCCGCAGACTTATTCGCTGGTGGGATTGATCAACTGCGCGGGGCTGCTGTCCCGGCCGTGGAGTGCCGTCCGTTGAGCCGATTAATCATCATGTCCAACCGCGTCAGCGCCCCCAAGGCACGCAGCGGCGAGGCCAGCCAAGGCGGGCTTGCGGTCGCACTCGGGTCGGCACTGCGCGAATCGGGCGGGATCTGGTTCGGCTGGTCGGGCCAGACCACCGACAGCTTCACCGGCCGGATGCAAATCAGCCGCGATGCCGGTGTCACCACGGCCACCGTCGATCTTGAGGAACAGGACGTCGACGAATATTATAACGGCTACGCCAACCGCACCCTCTGGCCGTTGTTCCACTACCGCGTCGACCTGGCCGAATTCGATCGCAATTTCGGAGCCGGCTATGAGCGCGTCAACCAGCGCTTGGCCTCGACCGCGCTGCCGCTGATCGAGCCCGACGATTTGATCTGGGTGCAGGATTATCACCTCATCCCGCTCGGCGACCAATTGCGCGATATGGGGGTCACCAACCGCCTCGGTTTCTTCCTCCACATCCCGTGGCCGCCGCACCGGCTGCTGACCGCGTTGCCCTATCACCGCCGGCTGGTCGAATCGATGCTCGCCTACGACCTGATCGGCTTCCAGACCGAGCAATGGCTCGAAAGCTTCCATCACTATGTGGAATGCGAGATGGACGGCACGGTCGGCCCCGACGGCATTGTCCGGGTCGGCGATCGCACCGTCCGCACTGGCGCATTCCCGATCGGCATCGACGTCGGCGAATTCGATGATCTGCTCACCCGCCCCGACGCAATCGAGGCACAGCGAACCCTGATCAAAAGCGCCGAGGGCAAGAAGGTGATCATCGGCGTCGACCGGCTCGATTATACCAAGGGGCTGGTCGAGCGGTTCGAGGGCTATCGCCATTTCCTCGAGGAAAATCCCGACTGGCAGCATCGCGCCTTCCTGCTCCAGATCGCCCCGCCGTCGCGCGGCGAGGTCCACACCTATGAGACGATCCGCAAGCAGCTCGAGCAATTGTCGGGCCGTATCAATGGCCGCTTCGCTCATGTCGACTGGGTCCCGATCCGCTACGTCAACCAAAGCTATCCGCGCGCCGGGCTTGTCGGCCTCTATCGCGGCGCCGACGTCGCGCTGGTGACGCCCCTGCTCGACGGAATGAACCTCGTCGCCAAGGAATATGTCGCGGCGCAGGACCCGGCCGACCCGGGCGTGTTGATACTGTCCAAATTTGCCGGCGCCGCCTTGCAGATGGGCGAGGCGCTGCTGGTCAATCCGCATAGCAAGGACGAAATCAGCGACGCGCTGCGCACTGCGCTCACCATGCCGCTCGACGAGCGCAAACGCCGCTGGCAAGCGCTGATTGAGGGCATCCGCCGCGATGACGTCCACCGCTGGCGCGAGGACTTCCTCACCGCGCTAGCCGGTCCCGCGCCCGAATCGCCCGGAATCGGCACAAGGCCGATTGATCCACTCCAATCGTTCATCGGTATTCCGTCGGTCCATTAATTTGGTCGGAAACTTGTCTGCCCGCAGTTGGTTTAGACTCCGCATTCGACCCCTAGGAAGTGGAGCATTTCATGGCCGAACCGAAAGACGCCGTCGCCTTATTGAAGGCCGACCACCGCACTGTGGAAGATTTGTTCGCCTCATTCGAAAAAGCGAGCGGCAACGGCCGCAAGCAGGCAATTGCCGAAGAAATCTGCATGGAGCTGACGATCCACGCCAAGATCGAGGAAGAGATTTTTTATCCGGCGTGCGAGGGCAAGGTCGAGGAAGATCTGCTCAAGGAAGCCTATGTCGAGCATGATGGCGCCAAGGTGCTGATCGCCGAGATTGAGGCGGGCGGGCCCGATGACGAATATTATGACGCCAAGGTCAAGGTGCTCGGCGAGCAGATCGAGCATCATGTCGGCGAAGAGGAAGCACGCATGGAAGGGCTGTTCGCGCAGGCGCGCAAAGCCGGTCTCGACATGGACGCGCTCGGCGCCGAAATGGCCGCGCGCAAGGCCGATCTCGCCGCGAAATATGAGAAAAGCGGGCTGCCCAAACCCGAGTTGACGACGATGGAGACGACCCAAATCTAGCGACGACTAATCATCGAAAACGGTGGTTGGGAGAGGGTTCGAAATCACTGTCTAGTGCGTTGACTTAAGAGGTGTCCTGGGCCTCCTTTTTGGGAGCCCTTGTTTCGCCATGGGACAAAATTAAAAACTCCGCTTGCTTGATTTAATTAACCCAATATAAACACAGATCGTTCTGCCGGGGGGTGGGCGATTTAGCAAAATCGTGTGTCCCGGCCATTTTGTCGCGTTCCCCTTTGGCTCGCGATCCGTGGGGGGAAAGTCATGGCTTACGAACCGATCGGC
>JBDSOV010000133.1:0-3495 GCA_039914575.1 Sphingomicrobium sp. | reverse complement strand
ATCGATGAACAGGAGTAATTCGCGCTGCTTGACGGTGAGCATCGGACGGCAACCCCAAATGATGTTCCTGTCGGAACGAACGGGGAACTTGTATGGAACGTTGCAGGTGCCGTCAAGCGCCTTGTGGGTCGGTTGGGTCAGCTTGGGTTGGGCACTCAAGTGTCCGTTTCGGGTGGAAAGTGGACATCTGCCGGGCATGCTCTTTGCGCTTCAAAACAAGTCAACCTGAAGGGCCGTCGGCGCTCAATCGTAGGTTGACCTCTTTTACGCCGCATGTTCTTTCAAGCCGGGAAGGGGGGTGCGCAATGGGGGTGCACGAAAAACGCGGCGTCGGACATTTGCTGCGGATACTCGGACTGGCGTTCGGGTTGGCAGTGGTCGTCGGCGGCGTCGTGGGCCAAGGCATTCTGCGCACTCCCGGTATCGTTGCGGGCGCGGTGCCCGAGCCAAGCTGGATCTTGCTTCTTTGGGTCGTTGGCGGGTTGGTAATCCTTATTGACGCTTGTTCTCTGGTCGAACTGGGCGCCTCTATCCCGCGCTCGGGTGGGCCTTACGCTTTGGCGCGCCGCGCTTATGGCCGAGTCGGAGGCGTTGTCGTTGGTTGGGCCGATTGGCTCAACGGCATTTTAGTGCTCTCGTTTCTGTCTGTGGTTTTCGGCGAATATTGCCAGCGGCTGGGAATAGGCGCGAGTTGGCCGGTCGGGTTCCTGTCTTTACTGTTGATCGTGGGATGTAGCGCGATCAATTGGAGCGGAACGCGGGTCAGCGGGTCAAGCCAAACTCTTCTTAGCGCTTTCAAGGGCGTCGCACTGGTCGCCTTTGTTATCGCCTTGTTCGCTTTCGGTGGCGGCGAATCTGCAGTGGAGCCGGCGGTCGGGGAGGCAAAAGGGCTGTCACCGACGCTAGCAGCAGGGGCTCTATTGTTAGCTATGAGCGCGATCTTAAACACCTATGGCGGGTGGACCGGCGGAATCTATTTCGGTGAAGAGATCGTCGCACCAGAACGCAATCTCGCCCGCGCCACATTCGGCGGCGTCCTGCTGGTGATGGCGCTATACGTCGGGGTCAATGCGTCCCTACTATACGTCCTGTCACCAGCCGAGATGGCGGCGTCAGAGCTGCCCGCCGCCGATGCTGCGACGCGCATTTTCGGCCCCATGGCAGGAACGTTGATAACGGTTGTGTCACTGGTCTCCATCGCCGCAATCGCCAATCTTTATGTAATGTTCAACAGCCGCGTAGGCTTTGCGATGGCCCGCGATGGCGTTCTGCCCGAGCAGTTAGCACGCGCCTCGAAAAGCGGCACTCCGCGCCCTGCCTTGGTGGTTGGGTCATTGATTGCGGCAGCGGCCGCACTAAGCGGAACCTACCTAGAGCTGGTTGCGGTGGTGGTGCCGATGACCGCAGCGATCATGGCCAGCATCGATTATGCCGCTATCATTATGCGGCGCAAAGAGCCCGATCTAGATCGCCCATTCAAAATGCCGCTGTTTCCTCTTCCCGCTCTAGCGGGAATATCTCTCAACCTGACGCTGTTGGCCGCTATGACTATCGACGACCCTTGGCATAGCCTGATCGGGATCGGTGCAGCAATCGTGCTAGGCGCAGGCTACGCAGTCATGGGCTCGAAGGTTAGACCGTCTGCGGGCTGATGCAGACGATATTCCGAATGTCCGCTTTGGGTCGAAAGCGGTCATTCGGGTTATCGCTCGAATTAAGCCCTTATCCGCTACACATGCCCAGAAACGCGCCAAGCAGCGCATGCCCATGCTCCGAGGCGATGCTCTCAGGGTGGAACTGCACCCCGTGAACCGGGGCATGTTCGTGGCGCATTGCCATGACGACGCCATCCTCGCTCCACGCATTGGCGATCAGCGGAGGGCTCGGCTCGCCGACGCTGAGCGAATGGTAGCGGGTCGCGGCGAAGGGGGTGGGGAGGCGGTCGAACAGGCCGGTGTGGTCGTGGCGGATCGTAGCGACCTTGCCGTGCATCGGGGGGACGCGGCCGACCTTCTGACCGCAGGCCAGCGCGATCGCCTGATGGCCGAGGCACACGCCGAGTAATGGCCGGACGGTGTCGATGCAGCCGCGCGCCAGATCGATCGAAATACCGGCATCCTCTGGACGCCCCGGCCCCGGCGAAATCATGAAACCGTCGAACGGCCCGGCCAGCGCTTCGCGGGCGGCAATCGCGTCGTTGCGAAGCACGGTGACTTCGGCCCCCGCGACGCGCAGATAATCGACCAGAGTGAAGGTGAAGCTGTCGTAATTGTCGAGCGCCAGGATCCTCGCGCCCGGCACTAGAGAATGCCCGTCACGGCGTTGCCATCAGCTGCCGCCGCCGATGATCCGTTTGCGCGCTGCGGCGATCGCCTCGTCGTTGCGCTTGACGCCGAGATCGACTGCGATCGCGCGGCTCATTTGCTCGGCATATTCGCCCGACACCGCTTCCTGGAACTCGGCCTGGGTGCGCGCCACTAGGCTCGGCTGGAGCAAGGCATTGCCGGGGATGATCCTGATCACCTTGACGATCACGAAGCCGCGCCCCTCGGGGTCGGCGATCATCCGGCTGCCGCCCTGGGCGAGGGCGAACATCAGGTTGAGGGCGGGCGGCACCTGGCCCTGCATCTGCGCCAGCTGCATCCGGCGGATCGCGGTGCGGCGCGGCGGGGGAAGGGTCGTCCCGGCAGCGGCGAGCGCGGCCTTGAGGTCAATCCCCTTGGCGACCTGGGCCGCGACCGCGGCGGCGATGACGCGCGCCTTGGCGCGGGCCTGGCTATTTTTCCAGTCGGCGGTGACGCGCGGCAGGATCGCGGCCAGCGGCTCGGGCGCGGCGGAGACGATCTGGTCGACCGCCACCAGAGCATAGCCGGCGGCGGCGGGCCCGGCTTCACTAGTCAGTGTTTCGACCACCGGATCATCGTCCTGGGTGAGGTCGAACCCGGCGCGGATCGCGCGGTGCCGTTGGCGAGGATCAATGGCGACTTGATCGCGGACAGGCCGGCGGCCTTGACCGCTTCGCCAAAGCTGCTGCCGTCGGCGATGGCATCCTCGACCTTGGCGACGAGGTCGGCGAGCGCGCCCTTGCGTTTGTCAGAGGTCAGCTGCTCGGCGATCGCCGGGCGGACCGCGGCGAGCGACTTGCCCGGATCGACCAATATCCCATCGATCTTGACGACGTGCCAGCCCAGGTCCGACTGGACCGGCCCGACAACCGTGCCCGACGCCGCGGCGAATGCCGCTGCGGCGACCCGCTCGCTGGTCAATTTGGCGAATTGCTCGCGGGTCTGCGGGCCGACCGAAATGTCGGCGGCGGTGAGGCCGTTGGGCCTGGTCGCCTCAACGAAGCTGGCGCCGCGGGCAGCCTCGAGCGACGTGCCGGCATCGACCTGGATCGCGTCGATCTTGATGACGTGCCAGCCAAGGTCGGACTGGATCGGCCCGACCACCGCACCCGAGGCCGCGCCGAACGCGGCGGCGGCGACCCGGTCGCTG
>JBDSOV010000116.1:0-3729 GCA_039914575.1 Sphingomicrobium sp. | reverse complement strand
GCTTCCACGACAGGCCAAGCTCCAGACATTCATCCTCATAGGTGATCCCCAGCCGGTGGCGCACCGGCTCATAGCCGTCGGCCAGCACCAGCGGATCTTCCTTGGCGTCGGTGAGGTCGAGCACGGTTGCGCCGAAGATCGACCAATAGCGCGCGAACTTAAGGCGCCCGGCGAGCCTGAGCTCCTCCTTGTCGCGCAGATCCTCGACCGAATTCTCGATATCGCGGTTGAGGCGGAGGTAACCGACCTGGAGATAGGTCTGCTCACTGCCGACGGTCAGGTCGACCTCGTTGCGGCGCGGCGCCAGATTATCCTTGTCGATGCGAAAGCGGTGAGTGAGGTCGACGAGCCGGCCAAAGCGCACCCGGGTGCGGCCCACGATGTCCGACCAGCGGTCGGTCAGGCCGGTACCGTCGGGAAAGATGCTCTCGTTGCGGGTCAGGCGGTAGCTCTGGCCTATCGTCGTCGAGATCGAAACGTTGGGCCGGTCGAGCACATATTCGAGGCCGTAGGTGATGCGCGAGCCGTCTTCCCAACGGTCATAGCCGGGGAAGCGGTTGAGCGCGAAGAGGTTGCTGTCCTCGAGGTCGATCGAGCGCGCATCCTCGTTGGGGATGACGAGATTGGGGGTCGGCGGGGTCAGCACGATCTGGACCCTGGGCGTGATCCGTTGGGTGCCGCCAAACGCCGGGCCGATGAACGGCCAGCGCATGTCGGCCGCCAGCGCAGCAATACCCCTGGTGTGCCAGCCGTCGGTGCCGGCATAGGCCGCAACCGAGGTCTGGTCGCTGTCATTGGTGTGATAGACGTCGCCCCGCGCGAAGGCGGTCAGAGTCAAATCCTGTCCCATGCGGGTGATGGTCCGCAAATCCCACCGCGCGCTGGCGAAGGCGCGCTGGGTGTCCTGACCATCGATGCGCAGGATGGCGAGGCTGTTGGCCTGGAGCTGGACCTTGCCGCCAAGCAATGGATCATCGAACAGGAAACGCGCGTCGATTGCCTGGAGCGCGATCGGGATCTGTTTCTGGACATCGTCGACGCGAAGCCCCTGGAACGCCCAGCCGGCGATCGAGATGTAACTCCTGAGGTCAATCCGCTCGACGTTGATGAAATTGCGCAGCACGTCGTCGCGGCTGATGTCGTAGCGGCGGATGACGGTCTTGTCCGACGCCGCACGAAGCGAGCCGGTGATGCTCCAATAGGGGTCAAGCTGGAATTTGCCATTGGCTTCAAAATAACCGCGGAAATTGCGGCGATTGTTGAAATCGACCGCATCGGGATCGGGATCGTCGATGCGCCCGTAGGTGAGGAACGCGCCGATTTGGTAGGCGCCCAGCTGCGTCAGGCTGCGGAAGCGGCCTTCGAGCGCGGGCAGGGTCTTGGAATAGATGTGCGGGGTCAAAGTCAGGTCGCGATTGGAAGCGAAGCGCCAGTAATAAGGCACCGCCAGCTCGATCCCGTTCGAGCTGGAATAAGCGATATCGGGGACTAGCGCGCCCGAAATTCCGCCCGATCCGTTGCCGCCGGTGCCGACGCTGAAGATCGGCAGCAAAGGCAAGGTGATGCCGAACAGGCTGATCCTCCCGCCGACGAAGCGGAGGCGGTTGGTCGCGGGATCCTGCACCACCCGGGCGGCGACGATCTTCCAGCTCGGGTTTTTGGGGCAGCCGGCCGGTGTCGTCACCGGGCAGGGTGAATAGACCGCATTTTCGAGCGTAGTCACGCCATTGACCCGGGTGGCGCGGGTCGCTGCGATGCGCCCGCCGCTGTCGAGCACCACCAGCAAATTTTCGATCACCCCGTCGCGCAACGATTCGGTCAGCGTCACGCTGTCGCTGACCAGTTTGTCGCCTTGCGGATTGACCACCACGACATTGCCGTCGGCGCGAACCTCGCCGGTCTTGCGGTCCCAGGTGACGCGATCGGCGGCGAGGTAATTGCCGTCGCGATCCATCCGCACTCGTCCAGTCGCAGAGACGAGATCGGACCCGGTGTCATAGCTCGCCTCGTCGGCGCTGAAATTGATCAGCTGGTCGGCCGCGGGGGTTGAGGCGGGAAGTGCGGGGGTCGTTGCAGGCAGGACAGAGAGCGGTGCCGCCACCAATTCCTCGGTCGGGCGAGCCTCGGCCGGCTGGCCCTGCGCGGCAAGTCCTGCCGCCGGCCAAGCCAGGACCATCGCCGCCCCTGGCCATACCAAAAACATTGGCCGTGCCGTCCAGCTCAGCCTTGTCTTCTTTACGCTCAAGTCGACCCCGCCCGGCACATCACGTCGTGACCAGCCTATTGCACCTTGCCCAGCGAGCGGCAATCCGCCTTGCGCCCAATCGTTTAACATCTGCGCTTTGCTTGGGCGGGTTCGCGGCCTAAAGGCCGTGATCGTTTCGATTTCTGACTGTTTCCAAGGATCTGCTTGCGCATGAAAATAAGCTTTGCCGACAGTCGCCCGGCTGGTGACTATGCCCTGGTGGTTCCCGTCGCGGGCAAGAGCGGCAGCGATGTGTTGCGTGGGTTCGGTGGGGGGATCGAAGCGGCGCTTCGTCGCCAGCGTTTCGACGGCGAGCCAAGTGCGGTGGCCGAGCACTTCATCAACGACCAGAGGATCGTCGCGATTGGAACCGGCGATGGCGTGTCGCCTGCCGATGCAGCCGAGAAACTCGGCGGGGCGGCGGTGGCGCGGCTGCTCATATCGGGCGAAACCCAGGCGGTGATCGATTTGACCGGGCTCGACTTTGACGCCGATGCCGCGGCCCGGGTCGCCCTCGCCGCCGCGCTGCGCGGCTGGCGCTACGATATCTACCGCACCAAATTGAAGGACAAGCAGAAGCCAACGCTGGCGGCGGTGACCATTGTTGGTGCAGGCACTGGCGCGGCGGATCGCTGGACATCGCGCTATGCGCCGGTGGTCGAGGGCGTCGCTTTGACCCGCGAGCTGGTGACCGAGCCAGCCAACATCATTTATCCGGAAAGCTTCGTGGCGCGGGTCATGGCAAGCGTCGAAGGCATGGGGCTGGAGATCGAAGTGCTTGACGGCGCGGCGATGGCCAAGCTCGGGATGGGCGCCTTGCTCGGGGTGGCACAGGGGTCTCGCTTCGCGCCGCAGATGCTAATCCTGCGTTGGAACGGCGGCACGGCGGGCGAGGCGCCGGTGGCACTGCTCGGCAAAGGCGTGACGTTCGACACCGGCGGCATCTCGATCAAGCCCGCTGCGGGTATGGAATCGATGAAGTGGGACATGGGCGGCGCCGGCGCGGTGGTCGGCGCGATGAAAGCGCTCGCCGGACGCAAGGCCAGGGCCAATGTCGTCGGCGTGTGCGGGATGGTCGAGAATATGCCCGACGGCAACGCCCAGCGCCCGGGTGACGTGGTGACGTCGATGTCGGGCCAGACGATCGAGGTGATCAACACCGACGCCGAAGGGCGGCTGGTGCTGTGCGACGTGATAACCTGGACCCAACGGGAAGTGAAACCCAAGGTGATGATCGACCTCGCCACGCTTACCGGGGCGATGGTGGTCAGCCTGGGCCATGAGATGGCGGGGATGTTTTCCAACGATGATGGGCTGGCCGAACAATTGCTCGCCGCCGCCCAGTCGTCGACCGACGCCTTGTGGCGCCAGCCTTTGGGCGAGGCCTATGACCGGCTGATCGATTCGCCGATCGCCGACATGAAGAATGTCGGGCCGCGCGAGGCGGGATCGATCACCGCCGCGCAATTCCTCCAGCGGTTTGT
>JBDSOV010000102.1:0-4032 GCA_039914575.1 Sphingomicrobium sp. | reverse complement strand
CGCTCCGGGCCAAAGGCCATGCTAGCCCGCTTTATCGCACAATCAAACTGTTCGGAGCGTTAACGCGCGCCACCCGTCTCATGCTTGTCCCGAATATGGGCAGACAAGAGCGGAGCGGCAACCCCTGCGATCGCATGGACGATCAACCCACTGGGCGCGGGCCGCGGCCCTCGCCGAACAAGTTGATCAGCTCGCCCAGCTCGACTTCGTCAATCACCGCCGCTGCCTCGCCGATCGCGAACCAGCGGCGCTTGCGCTGATCCATCTCGATCCATTTCCTGCGCACTTCGGTCACTGCCAGCGGGAACAGCTCGACTTCGGCCATCACCGATCCGCCCCCGGCGAGCAGCTTGGTGTAGTGATACCGCCCGACCGGCAGCGGGGAAATGATCCCCTTTACCCCGGCTTCCTCCTCGGCCTCGATCGCCGCCGCCTCATGCGGCGTCTTGCCAACCATCATATTGCCCTTTGGCACCACCCATCGGCCGGTCTGGCGAGAGGTGATCAGCAGGACGAATGGCGGCGATGACGATCCTTCCGGATAAGTCCGGTACGGAAGCGCGGCAACTTGCTGGATCACGTCGACCACCTTTTGCGGTTACGCGGGGGTGATGTCCCCGGCGCCGGTGGGGTCGTCTGCGTCATCGGGACGGGTGCCGAACACTTCGTCGATCAGGCCGAAGGTCTTGGCTTCGTCGGCCTCGAGGAATTTGTCGCGGTCCATCGCCAGCTCGATCGCCTCGATCGCCTGCCCGGTATATTTAGCGTAAAGCGCGTTCAGACGGCTGCGCATGCGCAAGATCTCGCGCGCCTGGATCTCGATGTCCGCCGCCATGCCCTGCGCCCCGCCCGACGGCTGGTGGACCATGATCCGGCTGTTGGTCAGCGCGACCCGCATTCCGGGCTCACCCGCAGCGAGAAGGAAACTGCCCATCGATGCCGCCTGGCCGATGCACACCGTGCCGACCTTGGGGCGAATATATTGCATGGTGTCGTGGATCGCGAGGCCGCTGGTCACCACGCCGCCCGGCGAATTGATGTACATGAAAATGTCCTTCTTCGGGTTCTCCGACTCGAGAAAGAGCAATTGGGCGGTGATGATCGCGGCCATATGGTCTTCGATCGCGCCGGTGACGAAGATGATCCGGTCGCGCAGCAGGCGCGAGTAAATGTCAAAGCTGCGTTCGCCTCGGTTGGACTGCTCGATGACGATCGGCACGAGTTGGGCGGCGATATCCTGATGATCCATGGGAAAAGCGGGTCCTTAAGGGAGAATGTGCGGGACTGCTTACATCGGGCGGATCGCGCCGGTGTTCAAGTCGTGCTGGGGTTCATGGCGTGTTGGGTTGTGCAAGGTACGCCAGCCGCCGCATTTCGCGCCGGCCGCGGGTGACGGTGTCGAGGATCAGCCCGGCGAAGAAGCACAGCACCGCGACGATCGTCATCCCAGTGACCAGGATCGCGGTCGGAAAACGCGGTACCAGCCCGGTGTCGAGGTAGGTCAACACCAGCGGGATCGACAGCAGGATCGCGGCGATTAGCAACAATGCGCCGATCGAGCCGTAGAACAGCACCGGGCGTTCGATCCGGTAAAGCGTGGCGATGGTCTTGAGTATCCTCCACCCGTCGCGAAAGGTCGACAGTTTCGATTCGGATCCCTCGGGGCGCGCGCCATAAGCGGTTTCGACCTCACCCACCGGCATCCGCAATTCGAGCGCATGGACCGAGATTTCGGTCTCGATCTCGAAGCCTTCGCTAAGCACCGGAAAGCTCTTCACGAAGCGTCGTGAAAACACCCGATAGCCGGAGAAAATATCGGAGAAACTGCGCCCGAACAACCGCGACAATAGCCCCGTGAATACGCGATTTCCCAGTACATGCCCGCCGCGATAAGCGGCCTTGGCCTCGTGCAGCCGCGTTCCGACCACCATGTCGAGCCGGTCGTCGACCAATAATTTGACCATCGCCGGGGCGGCGGCCGGGTCATAAGTCAGATCGCCGTCGGCCATGATGTACACATCGGCATCGACGTCGGCGAACATCCGGCGGACGACATTGCCCTTGCCCTGCATCCGTTCGGTGCGGACCTCGACCCCGGTGGCGCGGGCCAGCTCGACCGTGCGGTCGCGGCTGTTATTGTCATAGACGTAGATCGCCGCCCCCGGCAGCGCCGTGCGGAATCCCTCGATCGTGCGGACGATCGCCGCTTCCTCGTTGTAACAAGGCAGCAGGACGGCGATTCGCGGGCTGGTCGTGTCGATCATGCCCCTCCCCTAACCGCCATCCCTTGCCAGCGGGTTACTTCTTTTTCGCCGTTGGCTTTTTGGCGGCGGGCTTCTTGGCCTCTGGCCCTGCGGCTTTGCTCGCGACAGGCTTGGCAGCCGCCTTGGCCGGAGCCGCGGTTTTCTTTGCCGCCGGAGCTGGTTTCGCCGCAGCCTTGACCGGAGCTTCGGCTTTCTTGGCCGCCGGAGCCGGCTTGGCTGCCGACTTCTTAGCCTTGGTCGGCTTCACATCGTGACCGCAATTCGGGCCATGGACATGGCCTTCCTCGCTCTCGAGATCGGCTTCCAGTTGCTCGCGGGTCGCGACGCGCTCGGTGACGTCAGCCTTGGCGAACAGATAATCGACCACCTTGTCCTCATATAAAGGCGCGCGCAGCTGGGCGGCGGCCATCGGCTCGTTCTGGACATATTGGATGAAGCGGTCGCGATCCTGCGGCGGATATTGCGCCGCGGCCTGGCCGATCAGCCGGTTCATCTCGGCCTGGCTGACCTCGATGCCATTGGTCGCCCCGATTTCGCTGAGCAACAGCCCCAGACGCACGCGGCGTTCGGCGATGCCGCGATAATCACTGGCTTCGCTCTCGATCTCCTTGAGCGACGCGTCGGGATCGGCCTCGTGGCTGGCTTCATGGCGAAGCTGGGCCATGATGTTGTTAAACTCCGCTTCGACCATCGACGGCGGGACCGCGAAATCATGGTCGGCAGCCAGCTGGTCGAGCAGGCGACGTTTCATGTGAGTGCGGGTCAGGCCGTTCAGTTCCTGCTGGACCTGGTCGCGGACCAGCCCCTTCATTTGGTCGAGGTCCTTCAAGCCGAGCGTCTTGGCGAAATCGTCGTCGATCTTGGTCGCGCCGGCGGTCTTCACTTCGGTCGCCGTGATCGAGAACACTGCGGCCTTGCCCTTCAAATTCTCGGCCTGATAATCGGCCGGGAAGGTGACATCGACATCGCGGGCATCGCCTGCTTTGACCCCGACCAGCCCGTCCTCGAACCCCGGGATCAGCGATCCCGAGCCGAGTTCGACCGACATGCCTTCGCCGGTGCCGCCATCGAAGGCGACGCCGCCGACTTTCCCCGCGAAATCCATCACTACCAGATCGCCGATCGCTGCCTTGTGGGCCTTTGGCGCGGACTTCCACGCTTTCTGCGAGGAGGCGAGCGTCGCCAGCTGGGTCGCGACCACCTTGTCGTCGGCTTCGACCGTCAGCCGCTCGAGCTTGAGCTTGTCGATCTTGGGCTTGGGCACGTCGGGCAAAGTCTCGAGCCGGACCTTGATCTCGGCATCCTTGCCGGGGGCATAGGTCTGATCGAGCTCGACCTCGGGCTGCATTGCCGGGCGGATCTTCTTTTCGGTCAGCAGGCTCTGGACGCCCTGCTGGACCGCGCTCGACAGCGCTTCCTGGTGGAGCGCATCGCCATGCATCTTGCGGATCAGATTGGCCGGCACCTTGCCCGGGCGGAAACCGGGCATCTTCACGGTTGGCGCGATGCGCTTGATTTCCTGGTCCAGCCGCGCGTCGATGTCCTTGGCGGCGATGGTCAGCGTGTAGGCCCGCTTGAGGCCTTCATTTTCCGTCTCGACGGTTTTCATGTTCTTTTCCGCATCCCGTAGATAATTTTGTTGTCCGTGTGGCGGCGAAGGTGGTGCGGGCGAAGGGACTCGAACCCCCACATCTTGCGATACTTGGACCTAAACCAAGCGCGTCTACCAATTCCGCCACGCCCGCGCGGACGCCATTAAGGTGCGCGG
>JBDSOV010000069.1:0-4794 GCA_039914575.1 Sphingomicrobium sp. | reverse complement strand
CCATCCGCAGCCGCGCGGCGTCGATCGCGCGATAGTCGGTCGGGCTGGCGATCACCGCGACCACCGGGCGCTCGACATTGCGGTCGATGCTCGCCCCGATCCCGCCGAAACCGACGCCGACGATCACCGGGAATAACGGACCGAGGAGGAACAACAAGAATGCCTTGCTCATCACCGTCGCGATGAAATCGCGGCGGGCGATGACGAAGGCGGAGCGGATCAGCCGCGGCAGTTTCATGCGGCGTCTCCGATTCCATTGGCCATTTCGCGCGCTGCGGCCTCGCCTGCGATGGCGACGAAGGCGTCGTGCAAGCCCGGCCGCTCGATGCTCAACGTCTCGATTCCCGCACCGCCGTCGATCAGCGCTTTGAGCAATGGCTCGGGTCCAGACGGCGGAAGCTCGAAGGTCCAGTCACCATTGTCGAGCCGCGCGGTGGCGGGCAGCGCTGCCCGTCACGGCCCGTCGGCGGCGCGCGTTTTGAGGCGAACGATCGGGCGGAGGCGGCCGCGCGCCTCGTCGACCGCGCCCTCGAACGCAACTTTGGCGCCGGCGATGATCGCGACCCGCTCGCACAAGCGCTCGGCATGGGCGATGACATGGGTCGAGAAGATGATCGTCGCGCCCGCCGCCGCCTCGCGCCGGATGAGTCCTTCGAGCTTGCCCTGGTTGATCGCGTCGAGCCCGGAGAAGGGTTCGTCGAGCACGATCAGTCTGGGCTTGTGGACGATGGTGCCGAGCAGTTGCACGGTCTGCGCCATGCCCTTGGAGAGATTGCGGATCGGCTTTTTGGCCCAATCGCCAAGGCCGTGGCCGTCGAGCAATTTGACTGCGCGGCGGCGGCCTTCGCGAAGCGGGAGCCCGCGCAACGCGCCCATGAAGGCGATCGCGTCCATCGAGGTCATCCCCGGATACAGCCCGCGCTCCTCGGGAAGGTAGCCGACCCGCTCCGCCGCATCCAAAGGCCGTTCATGACCGAGCAGGCGGCGGGTGCCCGAGCTCGGATCGATGATCCCGAGCAGCATTCGAATCGTGGTGGTCTTGCCCGCGCCATTGGGACCGAGGATGCCGTAGATTGATCCGTTCGGGACGGCGAGGCTGACCCCGTCGACCGCCCGGGTATCGCCGAAATCCTTGACGAGATCATGTGCCTCAACGGCGTTGCTGGTGGCCATTTGCCTTGTGCTAGGGGATGGAGGTTAAATGGCAATGACCATCGAGCAGGAAATCCGCGAGCAAGCGGCAGCGCTGGGCTTCGTGTCCTGCGGTTTCGCGCGTGCGGATGCGGTGCCCGAGGCTGGCGACGGTTTGCGCGCCTGGCTGGCCGAAGGTCGCCATGGCGAGATGCGCTGGATGGAGGATCGCGCCGAGCAGCGCGCCAGCCCCAATGGGCTGTGGCCGGGCGCGAAGTCGGTGATCGCGTTGGCAATGAGCTATGCCCCCGCGAGCGATCCGCTGGCACTGGCCGACCACGGTGAGCTGGGGCGAATCTCAGTCTATGCGCAGGGCGGCGACTATCACAAGACGGTCAAGAAGGCGCTCAAGGCGCTGGGCCGCTGGCTGGCCGAAACGCATGGCGGCGAACTCAAAATATTCGTCGACACCGCGCCGGTGATGGAGAAACCGCTCGCTGCCGCGGCCGGGCTCGGCTGGCAGGGCAAGCATACCAATTTGCTGAGCCGGACACATGGCAATTGGCTGTTCCTCGGGATCGTCATGACCAGCCTCGAGCTGGCGCCCGACGAGCCGGCACAGGAGCATTGCGGCAGTTGCACGCGGTGCATCGACGCCTGCCCGACCGGCGCGATCACCGGGCCGGGGCGGATCGATGCGCGGGCCTGCATCTCCTATCTCACGATCGAACATGCCGGTCCGATCCCCGAACAATATCGCGCCGCGATCGGCAATCGCATCTACGGCTGCGACGATTGTTTGGCGGTCTGCCCGTGGAACCGCTTCGCCGAGGCGGCCGAGGCCAATCGCGCTTTCCTGCCGCGCGCCGAGTTTGCCGCGCCCAGGCTGGCGGATTTGCTTGGCCTCGACGATGCGGCGTTTCGCGAGACCTTTTCGGGCTCACCGATCAAGCGCATCGGGCGCAACCGAATGATCCGCAACTGCCTGATCGCGGCGGGCAATAGCGGGGAGTCGATGCTGATATCAGCAGTCGAACCGCATCTCGCGGATCCCGATCCGGTGGTGGCCGATGCCGCGCGCTGGGCGATTGATCGGCTAGCCTAACGTCCCATCAACGCGAGGCAGCTCGCCACGTCGATATCGACGCCCGACGGCCGCCGCGCATCGGCATAGGTCACCCGCGCGGATCCCGATCCGCTGGCCGGCGGGTAGAGAAAGACGTCGAGCACGCAGCCGCCGCCGGCCCATTGCAGCTTGGTGCCGGGCCCCTCCTGGACCTGGAAAGCGGGTTGGCCAAAGCGCTGGCCAAGGTCGTGGACATCGAGTCCGATCAGCATTCCGCCGGGTCGCGCGGTCGGCTTGATCACCACCGCCGCGGGCTGAGGTGCAGGCGTGCTAGCGCAGGCCGCGACGAGCAAAGCGAGCGAGGGAGCGAGGAAGCGGCGCATCGGCCAAGCATGGCGGCTGGGGCCAAGGCTGGCAAGCTTGCTCGGCGGCGTTTCCCCAGCTAACCGCCGCCAACTTTCCTCCTTCCTCGAATGGAATCCCCCATGACCGCACCCCGCCTCGATGTGCTGGCGATCGGCAATGCCATCGTCGACGTGATCGCCGATGCCAACGACCAATTCCTTGCCGCGCAGGGGCTGACCAAGGGGTCGATGCGGCTGATCGACGAGGCCGAAGCGGAGCGGCTGTATCGCGTGATGCGGCCGGGGCGCGAGCTGTCCGGCGGATCGGCCGGCAATACCGCCGCCGGGCTCGCGGCCTTCGGCCTCAAGGCGGGGTTCATCGGCCAGGTCGCCGACGATCAGTTGGGCGCGATCTACAAGCATGACATCGAAAGCCTGGGGGTCGAATTCCTGACTCCCGCTCGCTGCGATGTCGGCGCGACAGCGCGCTCGCTGATCTTGGTCACTCCCGACGCCCAGCGGACGATGAACACCTTCCTCGGCGCCGCCCAGATGCTCGACCGAAGCGACATCGAGCCAGCGGACATCATCGACTCCGCGATCCTCTATCTCGAAGGCTATTTATGGGATCCGCCGGCACCGCGCGCGGCGATGGAAGCAGCAATCGCGGCGTCACGTGATGCAGGGCGCAAAGTCGCCTTCACCTTGTCCGATACCTTCTGCGTCGACCGCCACCGCGACGGCTTCTGGGCGCTGATCAATCAGGGCAAGATCGACATCTTGTTCGCCAACGAAGCCGAGCTTGCGGCGATGACCGATACGGAAGATTTAGACGCCGGACTGGCCAAGCTGTCGGCCAAGGTCGCGACCTTGGTGGTCACCCGCAGCGAGCGGGGCGCAGTCGCGGTGCGCGGCGATGAGCGCGCGTCGGTCACGGCCGAACCGATCGAGCGATTGGTCGACACGACCGGTGCGGGCGATTTGTTCGCCGCCGGTTTCCTTGCCGGCGAAGCGCGCGGACTGGGGCTCGAAGCGTCGCTCAAACTCGGCGCGATCGCTGCCGCCGAAGTCATCCAACATTATGGCGCGCGGCCGGAGAAGGATCTCAAAGCGCTGGCCGGCGGGCTCTTGGGATAGAAAAAAGGCGGCCCGTTTCCGGACCGCCCCATTTCAATTCGATTGGCCGCCTTAGTCCTTGGGAACGTCGATCCCGGGGATGTGCGGCGGGACAGCGTCGAGCTCGGTCTCATGCACCTCGACGTGACCTTGGCCGAGGTGGCTCTTCCTGCGGCTGTAGCCGAAGTAAATCAGCAAGCCGATCGCGGTCCAGACCGGCAGGACCATCATCGCCGTAAACGGGAGATTGAAATACAGGAACAGGCAGCCGGCGATGGTCAGCGGACCGATGATCGTCAGCACTGGGACCTTGAAGGAGCGCTTGCGGCCCGGATCGCGCTTGCGCAGCAGCATCACCGCCACCGCCACCATCATGAAGGCATACAGCGTCCCTGCATTGGCGATATCGGCGAGCTGCCCGACTGGAAGGAACGCCGCCGCCACGGCCACGGCAGCGCCCGTGAGCCCGGTGATGACATACGGCGTTTTCCACTTGGGATGGACCTTCGACCAGCTTTCCGGGAGCAACCCGTCGCGCGCCATGACGAAGGCGATGCGGGTCTGGCCGAATAGCAGGATCAAGATAACCGACGGCAGCGCCAGGATGGCTGCATAGCCGAGCATGTTGCCGACGGTCCCGAAGCCGATAGTGCGCAGGACGTGGGCCAAAGCCTCGTTCGAGCAGACCAGTTTCGCGCTATGTTCAACCATGGCGCACTGGCGAGCGAGCTCTTCCGATCCGGCGGGGAACGGAATGCCGTTCGGTCCCATGATCGGCTGACCGCCGATGGTGCCGACTGCGCCCGCCGCGACCAGAATGTAGAAGATGGTGCAAAACAGCAGGCTGCCGATCAGGCCGATCGGCACGTTGCGTTGCGGGTTCTTGGTTTCTTCGGCGGCGGTCGAAACCGCGTCGAAGCCGACGTAGGCGAAGAAGATCGTCGCCGCAGCACCGACCGCGCCGACCCCGGTACCAAAGCCGCCGAACACGCCAGCCGGAAGGAACGGGTTGAAGTTGGCGGTATCGATCGCTGGCAAGGTCAAGGCGATGAACGCGGTCAGCGCGACGACCTTGATCGTCACCAGGATGCTATTGACCTTGGCGCTCTCGCTGGTGCCGATCATCAGCAGCCAGGT
>JBDSOV010000010.1:0-9254 GCA_039914575.1 Sphingomicrobium sp. | reverse complement strand
TATGGCGATTTACTCGACATTTTCTTCGCCACCCACAATCCGACCGAGCTCAATCGCCAGGGCAATGACGTCGGCACCCAATATCGTTCGGCGATCTTCCCGCAGGATGAGGCGCAGGAGGCCGAAGGCAGTGCCGCGATCACCCGCGCCCAGGCCGACCAGCCAGCACTGATCGTCACTACCATCGAGCCGAAAGCAACCTGGTATCCGGCCGAGGACAATCACCAGGATTATTGGGCCACCGAAGGCCAACGCAATCCTTATTGCATGGCCATTATTCCGCCCAAGCTGGCAAAGTTGCGCAAGAGTTTTCAGGCGAGGCTGAAGGGTGAGACGGCAGCTGGCTAGAGCTCAATGCGGTGGGGAGACACTGTTGTCAGAACTAGGAACGCTTGCTGCTGTTGACGCGGCAGGAGCGGTTGAGTCGCTTGGCATAGGATTGGCTACTGGCGCGGGAGTAACCTGAGGCGCATTAAGTGCGGCACGGGTAAATACTTCCCGGTCTATGCGCTCGAACGCGTCACGATAAACTGCTGAGTCAATAATTGGCTCCTCATCACTCCAGCTTGCTCCGTATGCACCATTCTTGGTTTTCGCCATTACGAAGTTCAAACGTACGCGAGACCCTCTTCCGCGATCTTCAATGAAAGCAGACACAACCGGCGTTTTTTTCGAACGACCAAAGCCGACAAATGGTGCCCAAGTCATTTTCGAATTGGTCGACGCAGTTGCGGTGATGAGCCCCGTATCTTTGTCGGCCGCTTGAATTCGATAGCCTGAGTCCTGAAGGATGGTCATGACCGCTGGAAAGCTTACGATCTTTCCCATTTCATAGTCGCGGGTCTGCATTTGCTGCAGCGCTAGCGGCGACATCTGCGGAGCTTTTTTCGAAAGTGCCGGGGAAGTCGCTGCACTAACGGCGAAAAGGGCGAGTGCCCAACGAGCATATTTCATTACAATATTCCCGTGTTTTAAAATGAGCTGCTGCGACTCTTAAAGTCGATAAGTCGCTTGTCCGGTCCAAACTTGAGGATCAAAATCATTGAGCGAGTTGACGTGCTGACCTTCGATTTGGATGAACCAAAACCCAGCCCCGCCCCGCCACCAACATCGCCGCCAGCTCCACCGACGAGCATGCCGATGGAGAAGCCTGAATCCTTGCTCGCAGTTACCGTCGCAAACCGATCGTAGACCCAAACCTCGCGGCCATCGCCGTCGAGAGTAGTTACGTTGGGGCCACCAAACGCCTCAAGGACCTCGGTCTGCGTAGTGAGCCCGACACGCAAATACATTTGGGCCATGCCGTGCGTGAGCGTGTTTGGTTGATCTTTTGCTGAGGCAACGGTCGCAATCGACAGAAGCAGCGCACCGATTACTGTACGAATCATAATTTTTCCCCTGGCTGAAACCGTTACGATGACGGCGTTTAACTGCAAGCTCTTAGTCACTTATAATGAAGTCTGGCGCGTCATAGTTACACGTTTTGACCGCATGATTATGTGCGCTGCGTCGCCGCTCGCTCGAGTCGATCGCGGATTGCGGCGCCGATGCCATGGGTTGGGATCGGGGCGATGGCGATCTTGGTCTGGGGCGCGGCGTCGGCCAAATGGAGGAGGTCGAACAGCCGCGAAGCAGCTTCGATGAGGTCGCCGCTGTTGCTCAGATTGGCGTCCCCCACGACCGCGCCGAAGCCAATCAGAAATTCGCCGTCGCGCGCCTCGGTTGCATCCAGGCGCAACGGTTTCACCGGCGCGTAATGGCTGGCCATCATCCCGGGTGCTTCGATGCCTCCCGACGAGCGTGGAGCAACGACCTCGATCGGGCCGCTCCGCAATAACCGAAGCCCGCCCCCGGTCGCGGCAATGATGGTCGATTCGATCCCGCGCGCGGTCGCCCCGCCGTCGATCACCAGCGGGATGCGCCCATTCAGGCTGGCGAGGACATGCTCTGCTCGCGTTGGGCTGATCCGGCCGCTGGCATTGGCCGACGGCGCGGCGAGCGGGCGTCCCGTCGCCGCGAGCAATGCCTGCATCGCGGGATGGCCTGGGACTCGCAAGGCGATAGTATCGAGGCCGGCGGTAGCGAGGGCCGCAATCCCATTATCGGCGAGCGCGGGGACGACAATCGTCAGCGGCCCCGGCCAATGCGCTTGGGCCAATTCCCGTGCTTCGGGGTTGAACACCCCCAGTTGCTCGGCTGCCGCCAAATCGGGGACATGGACGATCAACGGGTTGAAGCTCGGCCGGCCCTTGGCGGCGTAGATAAGCGCTACCGCCGCCGCGTTGGTCGCGTCGGCGGCGAGGCCGTAGACCGTCTCGGTCGGCACCGCGACCGGCTGCCCTTCGAGTAACAGCGCGGCAGCGCGGGCAATGCCCGCCGCGTCGAACGGCAATGTCTGTGTCTCTGGCGGGCTCATGGCGCGCTCGCTATGGCATGAGCCGGTTTCCATCAAGGTGAGCGCGTCATGACCTTCCGTTGTCCCGTCCGCGATCAGCGCCTGGTGCTCGACCATGTGGTGCGCATTGCCGAGCTGTCGAACGACCTCGACATGGTCGGCGCGGTGCTCGATGGCGCGGCGCAATTTGCGGAAGGGCAGTTCGCTCCGCTCGACCGCATCGGCGACACCTTGGGCTCGCGGATGATCGACGGCAAGGTGGTCACGCCTGACGGCTTCAAGTCGGCCTATGCGGCGTTCGTCGAGGGCGGGTGGATGACGCTGGCCGCGCCCGAACAATATGGCGGGCAGGGGCTGCCGCTGGCGCTGTCGGCGGCGCTGATGGAGGATTTGCAGGCTGCCAACTCCGCTTTCGCGATGATGCCGGTGTTGTCGATCGGCGCGATCGAGGCGCTCCGTCATCACGGCTCGGACGAATTGAAGCAGCGCTACCTCGCCAGGATCGTATCGGGCGAATGGCCGGCGACAATGAACCTGACCGAGCCACAGGCCGGCAGCGATGTCGGCGCGCTCAAGACCAAAGCCGAGCCAAATAACGACGGCAGCTGGCGGGTGTCGGGGACCAAGATTTTCATCACTTATGGCGATCACGACCTGACCGACCAGATCATCCACCTCGTCCTCGCCCGTACTCCCGGCGCGCCCGAGGGGACTCGCGGAATTTCGCTGTTCCTGGTCCCGAAAATACTGCCCGACGGCAGCGCCAACGACCTCCATTGCGTCTCGATCGAGCATAAGATGGGCATCCACGCCTCGCCGACCTGCGTGATGAGCTATGGCGACAAGCACGGCGCAACCGGCTGGATGATCGGGGGCGAGAATCAGGGCATGCGCGCGATGTTCACGATGATGAACAACGCGCGCCTCAACGTCGGGCTGCAGGGGGTCGGAATCGCCGAACGCGCCACCCAGCGCGCGGTCGCTTATTCGTTGGAGCGTCGCCAGAACGGCAAGGCGATCGCCGACCATCCCGATGTGCGGCGGATGCTGCTCCGGATGCGTGCGCTGACGATGGGGTCGCGGGCGCTCATTTATTACGCGTTCGGCCAGATCGACCGCGCCGCGCGCGGCGACCCGCTAGCGGGTTTCCGGGGCGACGTCCTCACTCCGCTGGCCAAAGCGTGGGGCACAGATGTCGGCTGCGAGGTCGCCAGCCTCGGCGTCCAGGTCCACGGCGGAATGGGCTATATCGAGGAATCCGGCGCCGCCCAGCACCTCCGCGACGCACGCATCGCACCAATTTACGAAGGCACCAACGGCATCCAGGCGGCCGACCTGGTCGGGCGCAAGCTTGGGCTGGACGGGGGCCTCGCGTTCGACGGGCTGATCGCCGAGATCGAGGCCGAGGCGCAGCATCCGACGTTGATCGCGCTGACCGACACGGTCGAGGTTGCCGCGGCCAGCCTGCGCAGCGCCGGGCCGGACGACCGGCTGGCAGGCAGTTATCCGTTCCTCACCATGTGTTCGGTGATGGTCGCCGGCTGGCTGGTCGAACGGTTGGCGCGCGCGCCCGAAGCGACCGACCGCGATCGCGCGGCGGCGGAGTTTTTCCTGAGTGTCGTGGTGCCCGAAGCGCTCGGGTTGGCGGCGGGGGCGGAATGCGGCGTGGCTTTGCTCTACGCAGTGTCGGCGGAGTCGCTCGCCTAGCTCGCCTGCTTCGCCAGCAGATCCATCGGGTCGATCCCCAGCCGGTCCATCCGTTCGCGGATCAGCGGCCATTCACCGGTTATGAAGCTGTTGCGCTCGCTGGTGCGGAGGCGCAACGCGGCGCCGGTGGCGACGAACATGCCGACCCCGCGCTTGACCACCACCAGCCCTTCGTCCTGGAAGCCTTGATAGGCCTTGGCTACGGTTAGCGGGTTGGCGCCTTCCTCGACCGCCAGTGCGCGCACCGAGGGGAGGGGGTCGCCATCCTTGAACCGGCCGGTCAGGATCGCATCGGCGATCACTTCGCGAAGGCGGACGTAAACGGGTTTTTCGTGGGATGTTCTTAGCGTCATGCTGTGGTAATACAGCACATCGCGATAAATGACAACCGCATTACTTTGTCGGCGAAATCCACGGGCGCACCACGTCTTCCAATTGTGGCCGCGACCGCTCTTCCAGCTCAACCCCCGGACTGCCAAGGAACAGGAACCCCGCGATACGCTCGTCCGGGCCGCAGAACGCCGCGCGAACTCGTTCCGAATAAGCCGCCCAGCCGGTCAGCCAGCCGCCGACAAAGCCACAAGCATGCGCCGCAGTCAGCAAGTTCATCCCCGCCGCGCCGACTGAGAGCTGCTGCTCCCACTGCGGAATCTTGTGGTCTGCAACCGGCGCGGCAACCAGCACCACCAGGCTCGGCGCCTGGTGCGCGAAATCGAGCGCCTTCTGGAAATGGGCTGGCCCCGCTGCGGGTTCCGATTCGGGAAGCGCTTTGGCGAGCAAATCTGCCAGCGCCGCGCGCTGCTCGGTCGATACAATGACGAATCGCCACGGGAACAATTTGCCATGATCAGGCGTGCGCGCGGCGATCGTCAGGATGCGCTCCAGCTCGGCCTCGCTCGGCCCTGGCGCGATCATTTCTCGCGGGCGGCCCGAACGGCGGGTTTCGAGCAATGCGAGTGCTGAGGAACGATCGTTGAGCATAAGAATTTCGACTAACAGCATGGCGATGCGGCAACAATCGGCTTCACAAGCGGATTTGAGCCGTTAGGTTGCCGCGCCATGCGCCGCAAGAGCGTCTCATTTTCCGGGAGTGGAATGTAGTGACCGCATTGAAAGACATGTCCGTATGGAATGAAGGCGACTGGATCGCCGCCATTTCACTGGTGGTGCTCGCCGCCTTCCTTGCGATTGGCGCCTCGATCGCGCTGAGCAAGAAAGAGGAAGCCTTCGGCCAGCCCAAGGGTCTCTACATGCTGTTCTTCGCCGAAATGTGGGAGCGATTCTCCTACTACGGCATGCGCGCGTTGCTGATTTTCTACCTCACCAAGCATTGGTTGTTCGACGACGGCATGTCGACCCTGATCTACGGTGCCTACACCAGCCTCGTCTATATCACCCCGGTGCTCGGCGGCTATCTCGCCGATCGCTATCTCGGGCAGCGCAAGGCCGTGTTGTTCGGCGGCATCTTGCTGGCGGTCGGGCACAGCCTGATGGCAGTCGAAGGGATGCAGGGGGTCGTGGATCCACTGGTCAAACAGGCCGACCCGGCGATCAACATATTCTGGGCCGCACTGGCCTTCATCATCGTCGGCTCGGGCTTCCTCAAGGCCAACATCTCGGTGATGGTTGGGCAACTCTACAAGCTGACCGACATCCGCCGCGACGGCGCCTACACCATCTTCTACATGGGGATTAACCTAGGCGCTGCTTTGGGCACGATCCTCGTCGGTTATCTCGGTGAGACCATCGGCTGGGGCTATGGCTTTGGGCTGGCCGGGATCGGCATGCTCGCCGGGCTGGCCGTGTTCGTGCTCGGGAAAAGCGCGCTGCGCGGCAGCGGCGAAGCGCCCAAGCCGCTGACGCGGACCACCGAAATGACGCTGTACGGCGTCGGGCTGGCCGCAGTCGCGGTGATCTGGGGATTGGTCCAATATCAGTCGGTGATCCAGAATCTGCTGATCGTCTCGGGCGTCGGCCTGCTCGGCTACGTCCTTTACGAAGCCTTCAAGCTCGAAAAGCATGCCCGCGACAGGATTTTCGCGATCCTCTTCCTGATCTCGCTCAACCCGTTGTTCTGGGGACTGTTCGAGCAGGCGGGCGGCAGCTTCAACCTCTACACCGATCGTTATGTCGATATCGCCGGGGTTCCGGCGTCGCTGTTCCAATCGATCAACCCGATCTACATCATCCTGCTTGCGCCGTTGTTCGCGGGGCTGTGGGTGACACTCGGCAAGCGCGGGCTCGAACCGTCAGCGCCGGCCAAGTTCGGCCTCGCGCTGGCCCAGGTCGGCCTCGGCTTCCTGGTGTTCGTGTGGGGCGCGCAATCGGTTGGGCCGACGGCGATGACACCGGTTATCTTCGTCTTCCTACTCTATTTCCTACACACCACCGGCGAACTGTGTTTGAGCCCGGTGGGCCTCAGCGCGATGAACCGGCTCGCGCCGAAGTTCATGGCGAGCCTGATCATGGGCGCGTGGTTCTACATGACCGCGGTCGGCAATTTCGTTGCCGGCAAGATCGGCGAAGCGACCGGCGGCGAAGGCGGCGAGATGAGCAAGGAAGCAACGCTGGCGATCTATTCGAAGATCGGCTGGATCACGATCGGTGTCTCGGTCGCGGTGCTGCTGGTGTCACCGTTCATCAAGAAACTGATGCACCTCGACACGCTCGACGATGACACCGCCAAGCGAATGGCCGGCGACAGCGAGCTGGGCGAGCCGCAGGCGGCGGGCACCAACCTCTCCGGCGAGACCAAAGCCTGATGCGCGGCGTCATTGCCGCCGCCCTCCTGGCCACGACGCTGGGAGGGTGCGCGACGACACCGCCGCCCAAGGCACCGCCGATCCGAATCAACGAGGATCCCTATCCCTCGACTTACGCCCGCTATCCCGGCGCGGTAACGGTGATCCGCAATGTCACCATCTTCGACGGCGAAGGGGCCAGGATCGACAATGGGGTAGTGGTATTCGGCGATGGCGCGATTACCGCGCTGGGCGACGCTTCTTTGGTCAGTCCGGCGGGCGCGGTCGAGATCGACGGGACGGGCAAATTTGTTACGCCGGGGATCATCGACGTCCACAGCCATCTCGGCGATTATCCCTCGCCGGGGACCGAGGGCAATAGCGACGGCAATGAAGCGACGAGCCCGTCGCGGCCCGAAGTGTGGGCCGAACATAGCGTGTGGCCGCAGGATCCGGGCTTTTCGCGCGCGCTGGCCAATGGCGGGGTGACCGCGCTTCAAATCCTGCCCGGTTCCGCGAACCTGTTCGGCGGGCGATCGGTGGTGCTCAAGAACGTTCCAGCGCGGACCTCACAGGGGATGAAGTTCCCCGGCGCGCCCTATGGCCTCAAAATGGCCTGCGGCGAAAATCCCAAGCGCGTCTATGGCAACAAGGGCGGGCCCGGCACTCGCATGGGCAATGTCGCGGTGACCCGCGCGACCTGGCTCAAGGCGCAGGAATATAAGCGCAAGTGGGATAAATATGAGAAGACCGGCGGCGAGATGCCCGGCCGCGACCTGGCGATGGACACGTTGCGCGGTGTGCTCGACGGCAAGATCTTCATCCACAACCACTGCTACCGCGCCGACGAAATGGCGATCATGATCGATATGGCCAAGGAATTCGGCTACAAGATCAGCACCTTCCACCATGCGGTCGAGAGCTACAAAGTGGCTGATCTGCTGGCGCGCGAGGGCATTTGCTCGGCGATGTGGGCCGACTGGTACGGCTTCAAGATGGAAAGCTATGATGGGATCAAGGAGAATATCCCGTTCGTCGACCGCGCCGGCGCCTGCGCCATCGTCCACAGTGACGACGCCAACGGCATCCAGCGATTGAACCAGGAAGCCGCCAAGGCGTTAGCCGACGGCCGCCGCGCCGGACACAATGTGTCGGATGCTTATGCGTGGAAATGGCTAAGCTACAACCCGGCCAAGGCGCTTGGCATCGCCGACAAGACCGGCAGCCTCAAGCCTGGCAAGATGGCCGATCTGGTGCTTTGGAACGGCAATCCATTGAGCACCTACACCCGGCCCGACAAGGTGTGGATCGACGGGGCGATGATGTACGACAGCGCCAATCCGAGGCTGCGCCCGGTGAGCGATTTCGAGCTCGGCCAGCCGGGCGAAGGAGACACCAAGTGAAGCGCCTCCTGATTGCCGCCGCCCTGCTTGCCTCCACTGGGCTCGCCAGCACGGCACCGCTCGCCGCCCAGACGGTCGCCATCACCGGCGGCACCGTGGCCTTGGGCGACGGCTCGGAACCGATTGTTGGCGGCACTGTCGTCATCCGCGACGGCAAGATCCTTGGCGCCGGAATTGGCATCCCTATCCCGCGCGACGCACAGATGATCGACGCGCGCGGCAAGTGGGTCACGCCGGGGATAATCGGCGGTTTTTCGCGACTCGGGCTAAGCGAAGTCGATCTGTCGGCCGATGGCACCACCGACGACCGCGCCCCGAACGGGCCGTTCAGCGCGGCCATCGACGTCGCTCCGGCGGTCAACCCGATGAACTCGACTATTTCGGTCAACCGCGCCGACGGCGTCACCCGCGCGATCGTCGCGCCCAACACCGCCAAGAGCATCTTCGCCGGGCAGGGCGCGATGATCGACCTCGGCGCCGACCGCGACCCGATCACCGCCGCGCGGCGCTTCCAGTTCGTCGAGCTTGGCGAATCGGGTGCCGCGACCGCGGGCGGATCGCGCGCCTCGTCGCATCTCCTGTTCCGCAATGCCCTGCGCGAGGCCGCCGAGCTTGGCCGCTATTCGACGCGGTCATCATCGCGCGCGGCCCCGACCGACGATCCGGTGGTCCGCAACCCCAACGAATCGCGGATGACCGGCCGCAACGCGCAACGCAGCGACGACGTGCTGCTGACGCGCTTCGACGCGGCGGCGCTGGTCCCGGTTCTGCAGGGCCGCCAATATCTCTTGGTCCATGTCGAGCAAGCCAACGACATCCTCCAGGCGATCGCTCTCAGGCGCGATTTCCCCAGGCTCAAAATGGTGCTGGTCGGCGTGACCGAAGGCTGGACCGTCGCCGACCGCATCGCCGCCTCGGGCATTCCGGTGATTGCGTCGGCGGTCAACGACCTCCCGGCCAGCTTCGAGCAACTCGCCGCGACCCAGTCGAATATCGGTCGGATGCGCG